>JAUYJT010000065.1 GCA_030700225.1 Candidatus Nanopelagicales bacterium
CCGTCGCCCATCCTTCGCTACATCCTCACTATGACGACGCACATGAACAACCACATGACGGGGTCCCATGCGGCCCTCACGTCACTGAGAGATCAGCCCACCGTGACGGCATCATCCTCAGCCAGCCTGGCGGTCAACAGCCAGCAAACCCGTCGCGTTCCTGCTCGCCGATCTGGGAGTGACCAAGAGCCACAGCCGCCCCCACGTACCCAACGACAACCCGTTCTCGGAGTCCCAGTTCAAAACGCTGAAGTACCGGCCCGAATTCCCGAAAACATTCACCAGCATCGAACAGGCACGTGCCCATTGCGAGGAGTTCTTCACCTGGTACAACCTCGACCACCGCCATTCTGGGATCGGCTGGCACACCCCCGCCAGCGTCCACTACGGCACCGCCGAACAGATCCGCCAACAGCGCGCCCTGACCCTGGACGCGGCCTACCAGCAGCACCCAGAACGCTTCATCCGCAAGCCACCCCAACCGCCCCAGATCAGCCCAACCATCTGGATCAACCAACCCGAACAGGAGGCAAGCACAAATCCCTGAAACTCACCACGAAATCTGTCTCACCGAGGTTGACATCTTCCGTGCGCGCGTCCTAGTTTCTGACGCCAGAGCCGCGTCGGGAGTTCCCGGCACTGGCCGGCGCGGCCGGGAGTTCAGGCGTCACGGGCAGGGCGGCGGAGTCTTAGTCGTGTAGTGGAACCGCAGCATCTTCGGCTCGTACGTCGACTCGAAGATCAGGTCCGTCCAGGTTGGCTCGCCTGGTCCCCCAATCTCCGCTCCGTAGACTGCCTTTCCCTTGGCGTAGGGGCTCGGCCATCCCGGAGGCGGCCCACCATTCCCAAACGGCGACGTCTCCCAGGTGTACCCATCGAACTGGAGGAACTGGATCCCGCACTTCGTAGACAACTTCACCCGGGGACCTATGACCAGTGGTATCGGCATCTTGCTAGGCCACACGTCAGGAGTCGGCCAAACCTCAGATGGGAAAGGCTCCTGGGAAGAAGGTTCCGGCGCCGGAGAAGAACACGCCCCGACAACACCTACCAGCACGACCGCTACCACCATCGCGAGCCCACGGCGATTCCGGCCACTGCCCATGATCACTCCCCTTACCAGGACGCAGCTGATCGGGGCCGACTCGGCCGCAGTGCTGCGCGCGTCCTGGTTTCTGACGCCAGAGCCGCGTCGGAAGTTCCCGGCACCGGCCGCCAACCGTGCCCAGGCGTCACGGGCAGGGAGGCGGAGTCTTAGTCGTGAAGTGGAACCGCAGCATGTTCGGCTCGTACTTCGAGTTGAATCGCAGCACGTCCCCCGGCTTCGGATCATTCATGATGTCCAACCTGAGGGCGTTCCCTTCTAGGAACTTGACGTATCCCTTGGCGTAGGGGCTCGGCCATCCCGGAGGCGGCCGACCATCACCGAACGGCGACGTCTCCCAGGTGTACCCATCGAACTGAAGGAACTGAACCCCGCACTTCGTCGACAACTTCACCTCGTCACCGACTATCGGCTCCTCGTAGTAGTTACCCTTCGGCCAAACGTCAGGAGTCGGCCAAACCTCAGACGGCGATGGCTCCGGGGACGGGGTATCCGGCGGGGGCGAGGAACACGCCGCCAAGGCCCCCACCAGGACCACTCCAACCACTAACGCCAACCCGCGCCGACTCCGGCCACTGCCCATGATCACTCCCCTCTACCGCTTGACAAGAGTCACCTTGAAATCCGACAAAGCCTTCTTGATCGGAGCGAAGTAGACCCTGCTCGAACACAAGTTGCCCGGGATCGCGACCGACCCAGACGGACACGCGTAGAAGTCTCTCCCCCCAGAAATGGTGCCTCTGACCTGTCTCTTGTCCTCCTGCTTCTTCTTCCCCGGACCCATGAACACCGGGCCACCGCTATCGCCTTCCGCGACTGCGATGCCGCTGCTGGCCACAGCCTTGACCCAAGGGCAGAACGGAATCTTCCCCTTGCTCGCGGCACACGTCTTGGTCTTCGTCACCTTCAACTTGCAGTGAACGCCAGAATTCGCGCCACTGGTGCACACATAGTCGCCGACCTGACTATCGCCCGCACTGCCAACGACCTTGTACTTGGACTTCGGCGCGTTCCAGTCCCCGGTGTAGATCAGCGCGGTGACCTTGCCCGTTGCCCCAACCAGCGCCGTGTCGTGCTTGGGCAACACATCCCACACCTCCCCGAACTTGGAGCCCTTCTTCGGGGGGTTGTTTCCATCCATGGCGTAGTACTTGCCGCCCTTGACCTCCCCGCAATGCTCGGCGGTGATGAACACGTTTCTCCCGCCCTTGTCCTTGCCCGCGACACCGCTGGAGCACAACCTGCCTAACGGCGTCAGCAGCGCCGCACCGGAACGCCACGGCTGATCGGGCTTCCAACGCGGACCCTGGGCTAGAGTCACCCGCTCACCTTTGGTCACCGTGACTGGCACACCAACCGCCTTGGAGAACACCCCCCGGGTCGACTTCAGACCATCTTGATCCGCCCCGGAAACCGCGACAACTTCCGCGTCCAACCCGCTGCCGGTCTGGCTCGGTGACGACTCCACCAGCGACCACCCAGTCGACCGCCGCAACTTCCCGCGCCGCTCCCACAACTTGCCGGTCGCGACATCCAACTCCGCCTGCGTGTACGCGGCGGACGTGACAGTCACCGAAACACCCTTCGGAGGCCTAGCCAGCTTCCGGGCCACCCGTCGGCCCGGCTCGCCTTTCCACGCGAAAGTCACCGAACCCACATCGGGGTCTAGCCACACTCCACCGAACCCCTCAGGGCCTTTGAAATCCAAGGAGTACGCCGGTCCCAGGATCCTGGCAATCCACGCGTCCATGCGCGCTTGTCGCAACATCACGCGGCGGTACTTACCTCCCTGCGGCTCACCTGAGCTGCTGACACCAACGCCAGCGGTCTGAGCCCGCGACGGAACAACACCCGCGCCATCAGCGGCCACACCACCCGAGGTCACAGCGCCGCCAGGGTCCCCGGCCGTGGCTACGACCTCGCCCCCCCCCAACGCCAGTACGACCAGCGCACCAGCCACGACAGCCGACTTGCCCTTACTGAAGCGGGTTCCCCCGAAAGTAACCATGCCGCGACCCTACGTCAGCACCCAGATGCCGTCAACCCCCGCGCGAGCCGGTGGATTCGGGCTAGAGGTTGTCGATCGCGCGGCAGATGTTCGCCTCCATCTGCCGAAGGCGGTCATTCTCCTCGTGTCGGCCACCGACTGACGCCACTACTACTCGCCGACCCGTGGCGCACCGGGCCCCACCGTTCGCGAGCGCTGCGCGAAGTTCTCCGACTGTTCGCGCCAGGCAAGCTGGCAGGCCCGCCGCGTCGGCGACGGCGACCAGGTCAAGGCCGTGCGGCGTGCCGAAGACTCGTTCAAAGTCCCGCGCGAACTCCGGTTCGCCCTGTTCCAGCTGTGAGAACAAGCCGCCGCCGTTGTTGTCAATCACGACGTAAGTCAGGTCCGGCTCCGGCTCGCCCTCAGGCCACACCAGCCCGTTGTGATCATGGAGGAACGACAGATCTCCCATGACCGCGACGCTTGAGTCCCCACCAAGTAGCTGGTGAGCCAGCGCAGCTCCCGCACCACTGCTCACGACCCCGTCGATGCCGTTGACTCCACGGTTGGCCATGACGACGCCTGGGACGGACACCCAGTCCGCTTCCAGGAACCTGATCGGCCACGAGGGTCCGATGAACAACAGCCCGTCGGGCGCGACTGACCGGCGCGCCTCTGCTGCCGCCACAGGTCCTGTCAGATCCGCCTCAGGCTCGTCCGGTCGGCTCGACTCCACGACCCCGGCGATGACGCAGTCAGCGGCGAGCCACTCGGCGAGCCACTCATCCGCCGCCGGGCGCCCCGGTTCGCGGGGGGGCGCCGCCGGGAGTCCCGGCAGCACGACAGACGCTGATCGTGCGGGATCGGGGGGATCGCACAGCGGATTCAGGTTGACCGCCCAGTGGTCACGAGCACCCGACACGACCCCCAATACCGAGCGGGTCAAACCGAACCGCCCCACCGTGATGGCCAGATCAGGTGTGTGCGTGCCAGCGAAACCCGTCGCGGCCAGAACCAGGGGCCCATGCCTAAGCACGTTGGGATGATCAAGAGGCCCAGCGGTGGGCTCGGCGATGACCGGCCAGCCCAAGGCAGCCGCTAGGTCCACGACCTGCCGACGAAGGGATGCCTGAGCGGGCGGCAGGTCGCCTACGATAAGTAGCCCGCGCTCTGGAGGCACCCCTGGCCAGGGCGCCGCCGTCGCTGTTTCCCCCACATCAGCGGCCCCGGCGGTGGAATCGAACTCCGGAACCGAGCCAACGAGCGGCGGGCGGAAGGCGGCGTTGACGTGAACCGGGCCCGGCCAGGACCTTGCCTCTGCCACGCCCCGAGTGGCCGCTGCCTTCCACGCGTCGGATTCGGTTGCGTCCCCTGACTCAGGTGCGGGCAGATCAACCGACCAGCGCACCGCCGAACCGAAGATCCCGACCTGATCGACTGTCTGCGGAGCTCCGCAACCGCGAGCTTCAGCGGGCCTGTCCGCAGTCACCAAGACGAGCTGGGCTGGCGAGTAGCTGGCCTCGAGGACCGATGGAAGCAGATTCCCCACCGCCGTGCCCGATGTGCATACGACCGCCACCGGCTCACCTGACCGCCGGGACAATCCGACAGCCAGGAACCCGGCGGAACGCTCGTCAATCCTCACGTGCAACCGCAGGTGTTGCCGCCGCTCCCGCTCGGCGAGCACAAGCGCCACGGGCGCCGACCGGCTGCCTGGCGACAGCACGAAGTCGCTCACCCCCTGGCGGACCAGCTCGTCGACGAACGCGGCGGCGCACGCCAGGGCTGGCGAAGTCACAGCGCTTCGCCGACCAGCTTCGCGATGCCGGGTTCGACGAGCGGCCATGCGGCGATCATCCGCTCAAGCCACGCCACTTCGGCCTGCTCACCGGCCTGGGCGAGCAGCAACGCGCGGGCTTCCGCGAGAACCTCATCCTCAACGGTCGGCCTCTCGACACGCAGGCCACCGTTTCTTGGCAGCGTCGTGTTCACTACGAGATCGTCAGCCAGTAGCTCGCCTGTGCCCAGACCGCAGTCGTAGGCCAGGTCGGGCAAAGCGGCGGCAGCCGCGACTCCGCATGCCAGACCAATCGAGGTATCCATAGCGCCGCTTATCACGACGGGGACACCGACCGATTCAGCGATCCGCAGCGTCCGGGCGACTCCGCCCAGAGCGGGAGCCTTCAGGATGGCGATGTCCGCAAACCGGGCCAGGTCAGTGACCATTCCGTCGCGGCGGACCAACTCGTCAGCAGCGACCGGCACGTCCAACCGGCCCCGCAGCCAGCTCAGCTCCGCCGCCGTGCGGCAGGGCTGTTCCACGTACTCAAGTCCGTACTCAGCCAGGACCCTTATGCGCTCGATGGCGGTGTCGACGTCCCAGCACCCGTTGGCGTCCACGCGGATCCGTCCGACCCCGGCGCCCAGGTCATCGTCGAGAACCCCACGGACTGCGGCCACGCGAGCTTCATCCGCCGCTGACCCCTCCTCGGGCGAAGCGACTTTGATCTTGATCGTGCGACACCCAGCCTCCCGGATCGCTCGGCGCGTCAGTTCAGCGGCGGCGTCGGGACCGACCGCCGGCACAATCGCGTTCACGGGAACGAAGTTCCTGACGGCCGCGGGCCACTCACCGTAAGCGGCTTCAAGCGCCGAACCCAGCCACAGGGCGTCCGCGCGCTGGTCGTAGTCCGCGAACGGCGAGAACTCACCGGCGCCGCCCGGGCCTCGCAGCACAACACCATCGCGGAATTCCAGGCCACGGAACCGGGTCCGCAACCGCACGCGGAAAGCGACCGCGTTGGCGAGCACACCAGCCAGGCCCCGACGGTGATTCACGGCCGTTTGGGGAACTGTTTGAAGTTGGGCTGCCTCTGTTGCTGGAAGGCGTTTCGACCCTCCTGGGCTTCCTCGCTCATGTAGAACAGAAGCGTCGCATCGCCAGCGAGTTGCTGAACACCAGCCAGCCCATCATCAGCGGCGTTGTGCGACGCCTTCAGCATCCGCAGTGCGAGCGGAGACAAGGAGAGCATCTCCTGGCACCAGGCCACGGTCTCCTTCTCCAAGTCGCGCAAAGGGACGACCGCATTGACCAAGCCCCAATCCAACGCCTGCTCCGCGCCGTACTGACGGCAGAGGAACCAGACCTCCCTGGAACGCTTCTGGCCGATCTGCCTCGCCAGCAAACCCGACCCGTACCCGCCGTCGAATGACCCGACCTTCGGACCCGTCTGCCCAAAACGAGCGTTGTCAGCCGCGATGCTCAGGTCGCACACGATGTGCAGCACGTGCCCGCCACCCACCGCGTATCCGGCGACCATGGCCACTACCGGCTTCGGGGTCCGCCGGATCTGCACCTGAAGGTCAAGAACATTCAGCCTGCCGATTCCCTTCCGGCCCACTTCATCATCGCCGAGGTACCCGTCGCTACCCCTCAGATCCTGATCACCCCCGGAGCAGAAGGCCCAGTCCCCCTGACCCGTGAGGATGATGACCCCGACCTCGTCGTCGTCGCGAGCCAGGTTGAAGGCGTCAGACAACTCGAAGAGTGTCTTGGGCCGGAACGCGTTGCGGCGATCGGGCCGGTTGATCGTGATCTTCGCCATTCCGTCAGCGGTCTCGTACCGAATGTCGCTGAATTCGCCAGCCGCGAGCCAATCCGCTCCAGGTTCGACACTGGAATGCCCTGGGTCATCCGCCGCGGGGCTGTCGGGGGTGACCACGGGAGGCAGGGTGTAGCGATTCCGCGATTCCATGGCCGTCCCTCCATGTGGGCCGCACGGGCCGCGGTTCGCCAGCGGCCCGAGATGTTCCTAGGCTAGTAGCGATGAGCAGACGCGCGCTAAGCCGCATCCTCGTGCCTCCCGGGCCGCCCGGAGTGGGGCTTGTGGCGGGCGCCCTGTCGCGGGCTTTGTCCGGTGGTCAGCCATTCGCACCCATCCCTCTGGCTTCGCAGACAACGCCTGCCGCGCATGCGGCTGCCATGTCCGCGGCTGTGGAAGCCAGCGCGCCCCTGAAACGCGACGACATCGCTATCGTGCTGGCCACGAGCGGGTCCACAGGAGAGCCCCGGGGCGTGGTGCTCACCTCCTCAGCTCTGACTGCTTCCGCACAGCTTGGGTCCGCCGCCATGGGGCCCCCAGGTGTGTGGCTGACCGCGATGCCCGTTACAGGAATCGGCGGGCTGCTCACGGTGGCCAGGGCGCTGCTGGCTGGAGGCGAGCCCATGGCCTGGCCAGGTGTCGGTGGTGCGGAGCCGTTCACCGCCAAGTCGTTCACTTCAACTGCGCGGAGCGTCTTGGACCGAGCGCGAGCTGATGGGTTACCCGCCTACGTGTCCCTTGTGCCCACTCAAGTGACCCGCCTGCTCGGCGATCCCGCTGCCCTGGACGCGCTGGCGGGTTTCGGCCGGGTCATCGTTGGAGGGGCCCGCTTGGCGCGGCACTCAAGGGCCGCGGCGACTGCGGCCGGGGTGCGGATCGTCGAAACGTACGGCATGACCGAAACCTGCGGCGGAGTCGTCTATGACGGCAAGCCGCTGCCAGGAGTCCTGGTGGATGTCTGCGCCGACACTGGCGTGGTCCGACTTGGAGGACCAACAATCGCCGTCGGCTACCGCCTGCGCCCGGATCTGGACCGCCGCCGATTCGCGAACGGATGGTTCATCACGTCCGACCTCGGGCGCTGGGACGGCGAGACGCTGACGGTGCTGGGACGTTGCGACGATGTGATCAAAGTGGGGGGAGTCAAGGTCTCTTTGCCGGCGGTGACCGAAGCCGTGCGCTCGGATTCCCGGGTCATCGACGCGCTCACCGTCGCCGCCCAGGACCCCGAATGGGGCGCTGTCCCGACTACGTATGTCGTTCCAGATGACGCTTCAGCGACCCGACCAGGCGTTCTGGCCGACGCTCTCACGGTCGAACTGATAGGAATCGTGACTTCCAGATTGGGCCGCGCTTCCGCGCCCAGGCGGATTGAATTCGTAGCTGAACTCCCGCACCTTCCGAGCGGCAAGGCGGGGATCCTCCCCCACCCCGCTGGGGGCACCCTCCCCCACTTCGTGGGGGGACCCCCAACGAAGTGGGGGAGGGGGCACCCAGGCCCGCCAGCGGACAGTCAAACCTGATGGCGACTGCCCGCCAGTGGATCGCCGGTGCCAGACCGCGCACACTGCCCGCCGCGATCGCACCCGTCGCTGTTGGAACCGGTGTCGCCGCGCACGAGCACGCGTTCTCCGCTCCTAGAGCGATCCTGGCCCTAGCAGTCGCGCTGGCACTACAGGTCGGCGTCAACTTCGCCAACGACTACAGCGACGGGGTACGCGGCACGGACGCGGTACGCGTCGGCCCGGTGAGACTGGTTGGCCAGCGACTGGCACCACCGGGCGCTGTCCTCGCGGCCGCAGTCGCGTCGTTCGGGCTCGCCGGGATCGCGGGCCTGGCGCTAATCGCGTTGTCCGGGGCCTGGTGGCTCCTCGCGGTGGGAGCGGCCGCGATCGCGTCCGCGTGGTTCTACACCGGTGGCCGCCGCCCGTACGGGTATGCCGGCCTCGGGGAGGCTTTCGTCTTTGCCTTCTTCGGCGTAGTCGCTGTCATGGGCACCGCGTACACGCAAACCGGGACGCTCACCACGCTGGCGCTCATCGCCTCGATCCCACCCGGGCTTTGGGCTTGCGCGATCCTGCTGGCTAACAACCTGCGGGACATCCCGGGAGACCGCGAAGTCGGCAAGATGACTCTGGCCGTGAAGCTCGGCGATCGGAGGACCCGGCATGTGTATGTCGCCGTGATGGGGCTTGGTTTCGTCGCGATCGCAGCCCTCGCCATCTTCTCCCTCCCGGCGCTCATCGGGCTGCTGGCCGTGCCCTTGGCTGTCAAGCCAGTGTCCGTTGTCGCTTCCAGTGCCTCTGGGCCAGCTCTGATCCCAGTGCTCGGCGGCACGGGCGCGGTCCTGCTGGCGGGCGGGCTGCTCGTGGCCGTCGGCCTCGGCGTCTGACACGATCGACTACGAACCGCGCCTGCCAGAGGCTGGGGAAGCGTATGGAGTCCGGGCACGTCAACTCCCGTATGGGCCCAGAAACCGCTCACCGTTGAAGTGAATCAAGTGACTCAGGTTGTCAGCGCACCAAACCTCAGTTTCCCAAGCGATGTCGGCAAGGTACTTCCGCATCTCGCGGCGGGAGGGGAAGCAGGAAACGAACACCAGCCCAGCGGACGAACTCCCGAATAGATTGCTTAGTTCGCCGTGCCGCTTGGCATCGACAGGTCCATGCGACGAGGCGGCCTCCAGCAGGACCATCCAGTTCCTGTCTGGATAGTGCACCACCAGGTCCGGCATCTTGCCATGGCTGTCAACTGTGACCCCGAGCGCCGCCAGCCGGTCCACGTCAAACACAGCCCACTTCGCATCAGCGTCTCCGATGTACAGCACCACGCCGCCGGGGGTGAAGCGTTCACAGAACTCCTCCACCATCTTCTTCAACAGGATGTTCTGCCCCCCAGGACTCAGCTGGATCGCTTCACCGCTGGGCAGTGTGACCGGTATTCGGTTCATCTGACGTGCCACTGCGTACTGCTGAACGAGGCCGGGCCGGAGAGCGAGGTAGTGCTCGAACATGCCATCCGGCCTCCCCGTGCCAAACCTGCGCGCCAGTTCTAGCGCCGTGGGATGGATTCGGTAGCACCATTTCGGCGAGTTGACTGGGCGTGTCGGTTCATCCGGGTTCTGCTCAACCAGCAGCGTGTCGGCGAACTGGTGCAGCGTCTGGCGCCTGATCGTTTCCCGGGTGTTCGGCTTGTACCGATGCCCGAGTTTCCGGTCAATCCAGTCAATGATCTCGACAGTGCGCAGCGGCGGGTTGGCTGCCTGGGGCCACGGCTTGCCGGGTTCGAGCTGGAGCAGCGCCAGGAGGATTCGCGCAGAACGTTCGTTCTGGCGTTCCGCGTCGAGGCCGACCCTGCGGAGGAACTCCTGGGCTTCGGCAATGCGCGTGGCGATCCCGTGATCGTCTCTCATGCCGCTGATCCGATCACAATTCAAAGTGGCCAGCGACGATTTCGTCCAAGGTGTCCTGGTCCGGCAAGCGAGGGTCGAAGCGCGCTCCCAGCGCCCGCATCTCATCGTCGCTCGGGAATCGGAGTGTCCGCAGGTCCGTCGCGTTGACCTGAGTGTGACCCGAGAACGTGCGGAAGAAGCGGTCGACGAGCGTCGAATTCAGCCAGTACGACAGACCGATTGCGAGGAAGCGATCCAAGCCAGCCCCGCTGCGGTGGAACACGTTCAGGTGGTTCTCGAACGCGACCGTCTTTGCCGCGTGTCCGGTCGGATCCCACACTCCAGCGACAATTCTCCGCCGCTCCTCCTTCGCGGAGAACCGTTTCGCGAGGACGTAGTAGCCGTTGGGCATCACGCGCTTCGCCGCTCGGACCTCGTCGGACACGTCTAAGGCTTGCGGCTTACGGATCTCCCGGGGCCACTCAACGATCCCGCCCCGAATGTTGCCCGGGTACACGAGGGGCACCGTAGCTTCGTCCATCTCGTTCCGCAGGAGGTCCCGGACGCGGAAATCGACAACCCGGCCCGTGGAAACACTGAGCCCGATGCCGGAGAGCGTGCATGGGATGAGCGCCATCGAGTCCGCGGCCTCCTGATCCTTGTCATTGGCGAAGACGCGGACGAACTTGTGCGGGTCACCGGGTCTGACAACCTCGTTGTACGGGACGGTACGCACAACTGCCACGTCATGATGCCCCGCGCTGATCGCGATGGTGACGTGTGAGCGCTTGCCGACACGAGTGCCCGAGAACACGATGTTCTCCTGGAGCACGCCCGTGTCAGCGAACACCGTCGACCGCGACTGGAATGTGTGAATCGCATCCAGTGCAAGCCGGTCCAGCAGGAACCGACGAAAGCTGCCGAAGTAAGGTCCGTTGGCGAAAGAGCGCGGCGTGATCGCCGCGAGTTGCCCACCGTCCCGCAGCACTTCAACGCCGACCGCGAGGAAGGCGGCATACAGATTCGGGCAGTCGGCGCCGATCGCGGCGACAGCGAGCCGGTGCGAGGAACGCGCCCCGAGTTTCAGGTATGGGGGATTCATGATGACCAAGTCGAACGGCCGCGAAAGCAGGGGTTCACTGGCGAGCAACCCGGTAGCGAGGTCTATGAAATCGCCCTCAATCACTGACGCATCCAGACTCATGCCGCTTGACCTGGCAGCGTCCTTGCAGTCCTCAAACGTGTCGCGCAGGTACCCAGCGACAGTGGGATCTGTTTCGACACCAACAACCTCAACGTCGAGTTGGGGCGACTCGCTCAGGATTCGGGCAACGATCGCAGCCGTCAGCGAGCCCGACCCAGCCCCAGGGTCGAGAATCCGAAGTTGGCCTTCGCGTGGCAGCCGGGGAATCGCGGCAATCAGCGAAGCCGCGCGCCCGGGGGTGAAGAACTGGCCGAGTGCTGACCGAGACTTGTCGTCAAGCCTGGATGCCGCCCCGACTCGGCGAGCCTCTGCGTGGGCGAGCAGCTGCCGCGGTATCACGAGGAATAGCGTAGGCCGTCCCCTCAAGTCGTCGGCGCATTTCCACAGGCCCCTAAGAGGTGCCGTCGGCCTCAGCGTCTGAGGCCCCGGCTCAACCCTTGGATCACGTTCCCGGTCACTTAGGATCGAACTGTGCGGGCACTGGCTAGTGGGCCAACGAGGGGAGGACTCCAATGCGATCGCCGGACTCCCCCCGCCTGGTTCCCGTCCTGCTGTACCACCACGTAGTGGCGGGCCGACCCGACGAGCCCTGGGCGATCGGCTCGAACGAACTGCGCCGACATCTCCAGATGCTGGCCGCCACAGGAGCGGCTACATTCACCGCCAGCGACTACGCCGACCACTGCCGATCGGCGACATTGCCCGAGAAACCCCTGGCGATGGTCACATTCGATGACGCCCACGCCGGTGTGGTGGACCTCGCGCTTCCGATTCTCCAGGAGCTCGGGCTGCGGGCCACGTTCTTCGTCGCCACTGGATTCCTTGGCAAGCCGGGCAACATCTCTGCCAGCGCCCTGCGAGGGCTCGCCGGGACCGATCTGGAGATCGGCTCCCACAGCATCAGCCATCCGCAGCTAGATGTGATCAGCGAGCACGATGCCTGGATCGAGATAGCGCGTAGCCTCGACGCGCTGCAGGACATCACAGGTAGCGCGGTTACCTCCTTCTCATACCCGCACGGCTATCACGGACCTGTCGCGCGCCGACTCGTCGAGCGTGCTGGCTACGAGACCGCCCACGCCGTGAAGAACTCGTTCAGCTATGTAGGCGACGACCTGTTGGCGGTGGCCCGGCTCACAGTGCTCGCCGATACTCCCACCGCTGTCGTTGGCGAATGGATCAACCGCCGCGGCGCCCCGATCGCGCGTCGTTCCGAAGCAGCGCGGACGCGGCTGTGGCGCCACTACCGGCGAGCACGCATGCGCCTCGGGCCTGGCCTGGGGCAACCGGCGGTCGCTTCGACGGAGGCCGCCGACGATGCTGACGGTTGACCTCGACTCCCTGCCCGAAACGGTCGAAGCCGGGGCTTTCGTCCTCATCCGCGACGTCGGCCGTCCTGTCTGCTTGCTGCGGGTCGCTCGACCGGTGACCGGTTCACAGCTGCTGGACGTCGCACGAGATGACGCTGCCCAATCGCCAGGCGTAACAGTGCTTCAACGGGCCAAGCCACGCGCTCGTCCCGCTGGGGAGATCCTCACTCCGGGCGACGCGAAATCGGCCAGGCCCACTCTGTCAATCGTCATTCCCAGCGCCCGTGGAGGAAGCTCGGCAGCTCGGCTGATCGCATCGTTGGCTGGAGAGCGTGACTGGATAGATCAGATCTTGGTGATTCCCAACGGTTGCGACCCGGTGCGAACCCGAGACGTAGTCGCCGAAGCGATTGCCAGCAACTGGGGCAGCGTGGATTCCATCGATTGGGACGTAATCGAGTCACCGGTCGGGCTGTCACGCGCACGCAACACTGGCCTTCGCGCCGCGACCGGCGACCTCACGGCGATGGTCGACGACGACGTCATAGTCCTGCCCGGATGGGGATCCGCGATCGCCGCGGCAGCGACGAATCTCCCGCGGGCGTGGGCCTTCAACGCACTGGTGCTGAGCGACAGCCCCGCCACCGAGGCAGCGAAGTGGTTCGAGCACTCCGGCGGATTCCGCAAGGGCCTGGACTCGCGCATCTTCCTGCCGCGCGACTTCGCCGCCGCGCAGGCGCTGCGGGAGGTGACGGCCATGGGAACCGGCGCTACCTGCGTACTTCGCACCCAGCAGGCCCGCGAACTTGGCGGCTACAGCGAGCGCCTCGGGGCGGGCACGAGCGCCCTTGGTGGCGAAGACCTCAACATGCACCTGAACGTCCTTGACGCGGGTGGGGCTGTCGCGTACGTACCCGCAATCACTGTCTTGCATCCGCCGCCGGACAGCTGGGAGGCGATTCGAAGACAGACCTTCAGGTACGGGGTCGGCCTGTCAGCTCTGGTCACACACCGAGTCGCCACAGGCGGGATCACGATCCGACAACTGCTGAGGTTGTGCCTGGCGGCGATCGTGACTGTGGCTTCGCGCAGTGGCTACGTCCACGAGCACCAGGAACGATTCCCACTGAGACTGCGACTTCTCGAACTTGGCGGATTGGCCACCGGCCCGCTCGCCTACGCTCGCTCATCCCTGGCGCTTCCGAGGCAGGCTTCCGGCGGCGAGGACGCCGAGTCGATGGATCTGCGGCATCGAACCGTACGCAGCGGCTACCTGCTGATCGTGAACACGGTGGCAACAGCACTGCTGGGATTGGGCTACTGGGCCATCGCCGCTCGCGTGATGCCACCGGCCGCGCTCGGAGTTGGCGCGGCGTTGATCGCGTTGATCACAGCTCTGTCCACCGCCGGGCAACTGAACTTCTCCCTGTCATTGCCGGTGCTTCTGCCGCGCGCGGGCAAGCACCGAAGACGTTTGCTACTCAGGTCCTACTGTGCGGCGCTCGCGCTGACCTTGGCTATAGGTGTCGGAGCGCTGGCGATCGCTCCCGGCGCTATGAGTGCGTTGCCGGGTGGAGTGACTGGTGCCGCGCTGTTCCTCGTCGCACTGTGTCTGTGGTCGATCTTCTCGATCGAGGACGGAGCTCTGGTCGCGGCCAACAAGACCTGGGTTGTGCCCGTGGAGAACAGTGCGTTCGGTGTGCTGAAAGTTGCAGCGCTCCTCGGGCTAGCGCTACTGGTTAGCGGCGGCGAAACTGGTCGATCGGAGTCCGCCGGGGCCGCGATCCTGGCAGCGTCGTGGTACCTACCGCTAGCACTGATAATCCCCGTCGTGACCGTGATCCTGCTGCGTACGCTGGCGGCACCCACGCCCCGGGCGGATAGCGCCAAGCTGCGCATCCGCCAGTTCGTCGCGTTCGACTACGTCGGCTCGCTGCTCCTGCAAGCCGGGTCAACCGCGCTTCCATTCATCGTCGCTGTGGCTCTCGACCCGACGGCGGCGGCGTTGTTCGTGGTCGCCTGGACCCTGTCCACGAGCGTGGATGTCCTGACCATGAATCTGTCCTGGCCGATGAGCGTGGCCATCGCTTCCTCTCCGAAGGACGCCGCGGCCACGAGCCGGGCTGTAGCTCTACGGATCTCACTGCTGATCGTCCCCGCGATTGGGGTTGGCATCGTCGGTGCGCCGTGGCTGCTTCAGATCTTCGGCCAGGAGTACGCCGAGGGCAGCGTCGGTATCCTGCGGCTGCTGCTGTTCGCGTCGATACCGCGGGCAGCGGCGACGTTCGCGATGTCGGGCCTGCGGGCGCGGGCCAAAGCCCGAGCGGTCGCGGGCGTTCAGGGCGTGGCCACCATAGTCACGCTCGCCGTCGGCTTGGGTCTGGCTCCAACGCTCGTCATCAACGGGTTCGGAATCGGCTGGCTCATCGCCAACCTATTCGCTGCGGCGCTGGCGCTCGCCGCCCTGCGCGCGGTGACTGGTTCGGAGCGCGCACACAGCTAACTGACAGCGCCGAAGCTTCAATCGCGCGACGCGGCGTTGGCGTGTGTCCACCTCCCGTGGCTACGATGAGTTGTAGAAGATCCTGGAGTCACCATGACGCGAGTAATCCCGGTCCTGATCATCATTGGGCTCGCACTATACGCGTTCTTCGACGTCCAGGGGACTCCCGCTGACAGAGCCCTGCGTTTGCCGAAGTCGCTATGGATGATCATCGCGCTGATTCCGCTGCTCGGGGCGGCTCTGTGGTTCCTGCTGGGACGCCCGGAAAGCGCGGGAAGCGGACCGCCGCCACCCCGGATCATCACGCTGAAGTCAAAGCCCAGGCCGATCGCTCCCGACGACGATCCGACATTCCTGCGCAGGCTCGATGAGCAAACCTGGCGCCAGGCTCAGGATCGCAAGCGCGCCGCTCAGCAACCGTCCGAGCCACCAGAGGCCAGTGACGAGAGCGCCGGAGCTTGATCCGAATAGGACCCTTGCCGCCTAGGCTCCCGCGCCCTTAGACGCGCGAGCCGTGAGGTCAGCGGCTGGCTCGGTGTAGATGATGGCGACCAAGGCGTCTGCCTCGAATTCCAACGAAGTGACAGACGCCAGCGAACATTGGCGGTGTCGCGGGTCGTGGGCGAACCGGCGGTGCTCCGCGTCAAGACGGGCAACCCATATGGGCAGCTGGTGCGAAACGACCAGAGCCTCATGCCCACTCGCTTCAATCCGCGCCCGGTCAATCGCGACACGCATCCTGGCGGCCATGTCCACATACGGCTCGCCCCAAGACGGACGCAACGGATTCCAGAGGTACCTCAGCAGGCGCGGGTGCCTCGCCACCTCTCCGACGCTGACCCGCATCCCCTCGAAGACGTTCTCCCCTTCGATCAAGTCCGGGTCCGTCTTCACCTCCAGACCGCGCACGGCCGCGATCGGTGCGGCAGTCTCTTGCGCCCGTTCAAGCGGCGACGCCTTGACCAGCACGATGTCACGATCCTTGACAGTCGATGCGACGCGCTGAGCCATCCGCTGGCCTAACTCGGACAAGTGGAACCTGGGCAGGCGCCCATAGAGGATGCCCTCGGGATTGTGGACCTCGCCATGACGCAGAAGGTGTACGACCGTCCGCTCGGCCATCGGCGCTCCAATCTCATCCCGGCGTTCGGTCCAACGCCGCAGACCAGGCTACGCGAAGTATGGCGGCGCCGTCTTGCCACGAACACGGGCGGGAGCTGATGAGATCAATCCCAGCGCGCAGCGTGAAGTTGCCGCCCGAGCAACACCACGCCGACCGCAAGCAAGAAACCGCTTGCCAGGGCGAGGTGCCATCTCGTAGGACCGCCTTGGATGTCGTTGAATACGGGGATCAGGACGAAGAGACCCACACCGGTGAAGACAGCGGGAACGGCGGGCCTCCACCCGGCAATCTTCACGGCTACGTATGCGAGCGCACTCGCAACAACAAGGAGGGCGAATCCAATCAAGACCCCCAAGACGGCGATCAGACACACGAAGTCAGTGGCGAGAACGAATAGCACGAACCCGCCGATCACTTCGGGCCCCCACGGGGGTGGCGCAGCCGGCACTTGTTCCGCGTCCGTCATGACACACGTCTGAGTTCACGGCATCCGCGTGCCACGCCTTGGTACTCAGGTTGGGTCATGGCGAACCCCTGGGGGGGCTGCGGCGGCGGCTCGGGCGGCGGCGGGCAACGCGGCCGCGATGCGGTCGATCGCGTTGTCGTCGTGTGCCGCCGATACGAACCAGGCTTCGAAGGCCGACGGCGGCAGGTACACGCCCGCGTCCAACATGGAGTGGAAGAACGCCGAGTAGCGCCACGCCTCTTGCGAGCGGGCCGCGTCATAGTCGCGGACCACCTCGGAGGTGAAGAAAACGCTGAACAGGTTCCCAGCGGCCTGAACTCTATGGGCCACCCCACTTTCTGACAGCGCCGCGGACACTAACCGGGAGACTTGCTCCGCCCTGGAGTCCAGATGTGCGTAGACCTCTTGTGTGCACGCGCTCAGGGTCGCCAGACCGGCCGCCATCGCCACCGGGTTCCCGCTGAGGGTCCCCGCCTGATAGACCGGCCCGGCGGGCGCCACCTGCCGCATCACGTCCGCCCTGCCGCCGAAAGCCGCGGCGGGCAAGCCGCCACCCATGACCTTGCCGAACGTGATCAGATCCGGCACGACGCCATCAACGCCGAACCAGCCCGACGAGGTCACGCGGAACCCGGTCATCACCTCATCGCTTATGAAGAGTGCGCCGTGACGGGCACACAATTCGGCCAAGCCCGCGTTGAAGCCATCGTGAGGAGGAACCACGCCCATGTTCGCGGCGGCGGCCTCGGTGATGACACAGGCGATGTCGTCGCGAGTTTCGAAGGCACGTGCCACAGATCGCAGGTCGTTGTATGGCAAGACGATGGTGTCGCACGCCTGGTGGCTTGTGACTCCGGGACTGTCAGGTAGCCCCAGCGTCGCCACGCCACTACCGGCGGCGGCTAGCAGCGCGTCAACGTGACCGTGATAGCAGCCAGCGAACTTCACTACGGCCGTCCGTCCGGTGAACCCGCGCGCCAACCTGACAGCAGACATTGTCGCCTCGGTCCCGCTGGACACCATCCGAACCATCTGAGCCGGAGCCACCCGACCTGTGATGACTTCCGCGAGGGCGACCTCGTCTGGCGTCGGAGTGCCGAAGGAAAGCCCACGAGCGGCAGCCACCGACACCGCTTCGACTACCGCAGGGTGAGCATGACCCAGGATCGCTGGCCCCCATGCCCCCACTAGGTCCACGTACTCCGCGCCGTCGACGTCGTACAGATAAGGCCCGCGCCCGCGAACCATGAACCGGGGGGTGCCGCCTACCGCCCCGAACGCCCTAACCGGGGAGTTCACTCCACCTGGCGTCACCGCGGCGGCACGGTCGAACAGGGATTTCGAAACGGTCATCCGTCGATTCTGGCAGCAGGCCTGGATCCTGTCGCTGTCAGGTGCTCAGTCGTTCGGCGAGTTCGGTCGCCCAGTACGTGAGAACAGCCGACGCGCCAGCACGTTGGATCCCCAAGACCGTCTCGTGCATCAATGCGTCCCGGTCCAACCAGCCGTTCGCGGCAGCCGCTTCGATGGCCGCGTATTCTCCCGAGACCTGATACGCCCACACCGGCAGGTCGGCGCTCGCCGTGACGTCCGCCAGCACATCCAGGTAACCGAGAGCGGGCTTGACCATCAGGATGTCGGCTCCTTCGGCCGCGTCAAGCCACGCCTCGCGCATTGCCTCGCGCCGGTTGGCCGGGTCCATCTGGTAAGTGCGACGATCTCCGCTGAGCTGCGAAGACACGGCCTCACGGAAGGGGCCGTACCAAGCCGAGGCGTACTTGGCGGTGTAGGCCAAGATCGCGACGTCCGGCCTACCCGCCCCGTCGAGCGCCGCGCGCACTGCGGCGACCTGGCCATCCATCATGCCGCTAAGACCCAGCACTTCAGCCCCGGCCAAGGCTTGCGCGGCCGCGATGTCGGCGTACCTGCGCAGCGTCGCGTCATTGCCGACCGAACCGTCCGCGGAAAGCACTCCGCAGTGACCGTGATCTGTGAACGCGTCCAGGCACGTATCCGCCATGACGACCAGATCATCGCCGGCAGCGTCGACGGCCACCCCGATCGCGCGATTCAGGATTCCGTCCGGGTCGTCCGCGCCAGAGCCCCGTGGATCCAGGTGCGCCGGAACTCCGAAAAGCATCACGCCGCCGACACCGGCATCGGCGGCCCGCCGCACGGCTGCGGCCCCGGACTCAAGGGTGTGCCTTACGACTCCAGGCATGCTCGGAATGGGGTCAGGCTGCTCGATACTCTCGGCCACGAATAGTGGCTGCACCAGCGAAGCCGGGCTAACGCGCACCTCAGCCATCAGTCGGCGTACGGCAGGGGTTGAGCGCAGTCTGCGAGGGCGGTCGCTCGACTCTGGTTGGACGTACATCTGCCGGCTAGGTCGCCTTGCGCCGGGCTGCGGCGCGTCGGCGGCTGGGTCTCCAGGACATCTCCCCGACCTCCGCGGCAGCCAGGCGCAAGGCGTCACCATGCTCCGCGAGGTTGCACACCAGCTGGCTCACGCTGGGGGAATCCGCCAAGACATCCACGGTCAGACCGTGCTCTTCGGCAGCGCGGGCTGTCTGGGGGCCAATGCACGCGATGACTGTGCTCGCGCGCGGTTTACCCGCTATCCCTATCAGGTTCCGCACCGTTGAAGATGACGTGAACAGGACAGCGTCGAAACCACCGGTCTTGATCGCCTCGCGGATGGGAGCGGGAGGCGGCGAGGCCCGCACAGTCCTATAGGCCGTCACATCATCGACTTCCCAGCCGAGTTCGTTCAATCCCGCGACGAGGGTCTCAGTGGCGATGTCCGCGCGGGGCAGGAACACACGGTTGATCGGATCCATCACGTCGTCGTACTCCGGCCATTCCTCCAGCAGGCCAAGGCTTGATTGCTCACCGCTGGGCGTCAAGTCCGGGGTCACGCCGAAAGCGCGCAGAGCGGCGGCGGTCTGCGCGCCAATGGCCGCGACCTTCAGTCCGGCGAACGAACGCGCGTCCAATCCATATGCGGTGAACCTCTCGCACACGGCACGCACAGCATTGGTGGACGTGAACCCGACCCACTCGTAGCGCCCGGTCACCAGTCCTTGGATCGCGCGTTCCATCTGCTGCGGAGTACGCGGAGGCTCGACCGAGATCGTGGGGACCTCGACCGGCACTGCTCCGTACTGCCTCAGCTGTTCAGACAAAGAAGCGGCCTGCTCCTTTGTCCTCGGCACCAGGACCCTCCAGCCGAACAGGGGCTTGGTCTCGAACCACGACATGACCGCGCGCTGTTCCACTACTTCGCCGACGACGACGAGTCCCGGCCCTGACTGCTTGGCGTTCTTCACCGCCGCGGCCACATCAGCCAGCGTGGACACCACCGTGCGCTGATCCACACTCGTGCCAGAACGAGTGATAGCGACCGGCGTTCCAGCATCCCGGCCCGCCGCGATGAGCGAATCCGCGATCGCCACAACGTTGTCGGCGCCGTTATGGATAACCAGGGTCACACGTTGGCGCGCGAGGAGATTCCAGTCCAGGTCAGTGTCATTGGCGTCAACGATCGCGACCTCCCGCGCGCGGCCACCTGTCAAGCCGAAGCCAGCGTATGCGGGGATCCCATTGACCGGACTGACGCCGGGCACAATCTCGAACGGGACGTGTGCCTTGGTCAACGCCTGGACTTCGATCGCCAGCGAACCGTCGAGGACTGGGTCACCGGACAGGAGCCGGGCCACCACGCGGGACTGAGTAGCCAGCGCGGCCACGAGCTTGGCGCGTGCCTGATGGTCGAGCGGCACTGCGTCCTCGTCGACCGGGACCACTACCTCCGCCCCCTCGGCGACCTGGGACCGCGCCAGGGCGGCTACGTCAGGATCGGCCACGATCACGTCGGCCGCAGCCAGCAAGGCGGCCGCCCGAACCGTCAGGAGGTCGGGATCTCCCGGCCCAGCGGCAATGAGCGACACGCAGGTGGCGGACTTCTTCTTCGCGCTTCTCAACGGACACTCTCCCCTAGATAACGGCCGGCCCCGACTGCGAGGAGTTCGCCGGCCACTCGATGACCGAGCGAAACAGCCTCACTGACAGGTCCGGCAGCGGACACACGGACAGGATCAGCGCCCTCGGGATCGAGGACGGCGGCAGTCAAGTTCAGTTCGTTGCCAAGCGCTCGCCCAAGGGCTCCGACCGGGGCGGCACACCCGACGCGAAGCGCGACCAGCACAGCTCGCTCGGCGTCGACCTCGGCGTGGGTCGGAGCGTGATCGAGCTGGGCGACTGCCAGCGCGAGTCCAGCGTCGGCGCGCGCCCTAACCTCAACGGCCAGGGCGCCCTGTGCAGGTGCCGGAAGCATCATGTCGGGTTCAAGGATCTCGGCGATGCGTTCCGACAACCCGAGCCTGTGCAGACCCGCGGCAGCCAGGACGACCGCGTCGAACTCACCGGAATCGAGCTTGGCGAGCCTGGTTCCCACGTTGCCCCTCACAGGCACGGTCCGCAGATCTGGACGCAGGGTCCGGATGGCCGCCGCGCGGCGCGGTGACCCGGTCGCGATCGTCGCCCCCGCTGGTAGCTCCGCCAAAGGGACACCGCCGCGCGTGCAGACCGCGTCCCGCGCGTCAGCGCGTGCCGGGACAGCGGCCAGGTCAAGCCCCGCCGCGGGTGCCGTGGGGAGGTCCTTCAGAGAATGAACCGCCAGGTCCGCTGAACCGTCCAGGATCGCCGCACGAACGTCACTGACGAAAACCCCTGATCCGCCTATCTCATGCAACGCTTCCGTGGACTGATCGCCCTTGGTCACTACTTGGAGTAGCTCGATGCCGATGCCCGACTGTCGGAGCTGATTAGCGACGAAGCGGGCTTGCGCGAGCGCCAAGTCGGAGGAGCGAGTCGCAAGTTTGTAGGTCACTGGACTACCTCCCTGAGGCGCTCGGCCTCGCGGAGGTCGGCAACATCGGCATCAGACGTACCCGGCACCAGAGCGACCTGATCGACGGCGAGGTTGAAGAGGGAATTCAGCGCTTGGGCGTACTGGGCGCTGTCGCGATCAGTCGCCAGCTCCTTGAGCCGAACCGTCGGGGTGTGCAACAAGGTGTTGAACGCGCGCCGGAATCCGAGCTCGATTTCCTCCCATTGGTCCTGCGTGATCTCGGGCAACCGCCCCCGGACCCGCAGCAGTTCTTCATCGACGACCGCTGATCCCCAAGCCCTAAGACCGAGCATGACCGGCTCGAATTTCCGGGCGGCGCGCGTAGCCACGAATTCTGTCAGTTCCTCTGCCACAACGCGCCTGGCGGCCGTCGCGCCATCTGACTCCGCCCCATCGGCGACTGCCAAACCGACGTCAGACAGGTCCAATCGGACGACTCCGGGCAAGTCCGCGATACCGATCTCGGAGTCGTGCGGCATCGCCATGTCGAGCACTACCAGGGGTCGGCCGCCTCTGCCGATCAGCGTCGGCCGGACGATGTCGGTCGTCAACACGACGCCGGTCGCGCCAGTGCAGCACACGACCAGGTCCGCGTCGGTGATCAGTTCTGGAAGCTCACTCAGTCCGGCCACATCTGAGCCACGACCCAAGCCTCGACCCTGTTCCACTGGAGGGGACCCCTCCCCCACGAAGTGGGGGGACCCCTCCCCCACCTCGTGGGGGGACCCCCCAGGTCGTGGGGAACGGTTAGCCACTGTCACTTCGCCGACGCCCAACCGCGAAAGGTGAGCCAGCGTCAGCGACCCCAACGCTCCGGCTCCGATGACAACGACAGCTGCCCCGCCGGGTTGGGCACCGCCCAGTCCGGCCAGCCGCTCGAAGGCCTGCGCCAAACCAACTGACACGATCGACGCCCCGGCGCCGTCGATCGGGGTAGCCGACCTAACGAGCTTGCCAACCCTGAGGGCCGCTTGTCCGACTTCGTTCAGTTCCCGGCCCGCGGTGCCTGAGTCCTGCGCTGCCACGACCGCCGCGCGCACCTGCCCCATGATCTGCTGCTCGCCGACCACCATCGAGTCAAGACCGGCTGCTAGTTCGAACATGTGCTGGATAGTCCGCTCGTGATAGCGGACGTAGCAGTGCGGCATCAGTTCCTCCACCGCCATACCCGCCCCCTTGGCCAACAGGGCAGAGATATCGTTCACTGCCGCGTGGAACCTGTCCGCTTCGGCGTACACCTCAAGCCGGTTGCACGTCGACACGACCATTGACTCAGCGATGTGTTCACTGGCTAGGGCTTCCGACGCCAACCGGACCTGGTCCACTCCCGCGAGTTGATCGAGCACAGCGATCGGCGCTGTCTTGTGACTTGCCCCGACCACCAAGAGAGTCACCGCGCCGTCACCTCCCGCCGCAGACACGTCCGCGGCTCAAACTGCGCCTGTCGCGACCGCGAATCGTTCGGCAACCGTGCTCCCCATGAAGCGGCGCGGCGGCTGCCGCACCGATGCCCGCACCAGGCTGGTTCTACTGGCTCGCCCCTGCGGCAATCCGGGAATATCCCGCCATTGCGCTCGGCGTGCCCTCAGAGTACGAATCAGCGGCCGAATCCACAAAGTCGCGAGGAGTGAGACGCCCGCTATCCGAACACTACGGTTCCACTCGCCTGAGCGTCGCCCCGGTCGTCACTCGTTGCTTGGTGATCTTCGGCTCGCCCAGGTAGGACAGCGAGGCACCCGTAGACAGTGACACCGCCATCGCACGCTTCACGTTCATCAGCGCTGTAGCTCCTGCCGACATGTCCACCGATGCCTCAGTCAGTTCAAGATCTCCCGCCCGGACCGTTGAAGCTTCTGTGACGGCTACCTTCGCCCTCGCCACCGAACCTGTCAGGGTCGCCGAAGACCCCGCCTTCAGATCCGCCGTGAAGTCCTTGGCCCGCACCGCACCTGAGAATTCAGCACCGGCCGATAGCTTCAGCCGCACGGTCTTCCCGGACAGAGCGACCCCCCGGCTCAACCGGATCAACGCCCCGGACGTGCCGGTGACCGACACCAGCGATTCGGCTGTTACGTCGGCGGAAAGCGTGGCTCCGGCAGGGACCGGGCCGGACGCCGTGCGCAGGGTTAGCACGCCGTCGGCAATCGTCACCTGTACCTGATTCGCCGGGATGCCCGAGGAGCGCACTTGGACCGTGCTCGAAGTCCCAGGCGAGACTGTCACACGGAATCCGTCTGCTGCCTGGATCGAGTCGAATGATCCCGTCGCGACGACACTTGCGGAAGGCGAAGCTGAAGGCCGCGCATCATCGCAACCGACCAAGGCGACCGAGCCGACCATCAGACCTGCGGCAACGATCCGGATCAAACCGGCTCGACCTCGACCGCCGTGCCGTAGGCAGCCACTTCGTTCATCAGATCGGCGATCTCGCCGGAGTCGTAGCGCATGGCTAGCACAGCGTTCGCGCCGAGCCTGGCTGCTTCGGCCTTCAGTCGGTCAACTGCTTCGGTGCGGCTGTCGTTCAGCAAAGTCGTGTAGCCCTTGGCCTCTCCCCCGAACATCGTCCGGAAGCTGGCGCCGACGTTGGAGAACGCGTTGCGCGCGCGCACAGTCAGCCCACACACCTCGCCCAGTACGCGCACAACGCGGAATCCGGGAAGGTCGTTCATGGTCGAAACGATGATCGGTGGCCCTGAGTACTTAGCGGGCCCGGCGCCAACTTCACCGGGGGCCTGCTCACTGATCACTGGCTGAACGTGTTCACTCCAGCGTTCGCCGTCCCAGTAGCGAAGATTCGCGGGGTTCTGTGGATCGCCGTACCAGCCAGCGGGGGGCAGTGGTGTCATGTCATCGCTCATGGCCATCAGCGTAGCGACCGGACACAGGTCCGCTCAGGCCGACTCGGAGAACGGGGCGGCAGAACCTCAGACGGGCACACAGCCGCGTAAAGTCCACCTGTGCCCAACTCTCACGCACGCAGCCGCGCGAAGGCTCGGCCCAGGACCCGGGTCGCCGTCGCCGCCGGCCGGATCGTCTCCGCGGCGTCCAGGGCAGCCGGGCGAGGCGAGGGCATGGTCGTCGGCGGAAAGGTGATCCTGCGACTCGCGCCATCAGCCGTCACAGACCTTGCTGCCGGGCGCGTCGCGGCCCTGGTTTCCGCGACCAACGGCAAGACGTCGACGACGCGTCTGCTGGCCAGCGCGCTCGAACAGGCCGGACCTGTGGTTAGTCAAACCACTGGCGCCAACATGCCGACCGGCATAGTCATGGCGTTGGCCAGAGCCCCGAGAACGGCCACCGCGATTCTGGAGGTGGATGAGGCGTATCTGCCGGTTACGGTCGCGCAGGCGAAGCCGCGAATCGTCGTGCTGGGAAACCTCACACGGGATCAGCTGGACCGGATGAACGAAGTCGCGATGATCGCGCGCAAGTGGCGATCCACGCTGGCCGAGCTTCACGATGTCGTGGTGATCGCCAACGCTGATGATCCGATGGTCGAGTTCGCCGCCGGCGCCGCAGCCAACGTGATCTGGGTGGGCGCGGGTCAACAGTGGACCGCCGACTCGACCGTGTGTGCCCAATGCGGGTCGCTGCTCAACAGGGATGGCCCGCAGTGGTCGTGTCCCGGCTGCGGTCGGTCACGCCCCCACCCGGACTGGCTGCTCGACTATGAGCCTGGAGCAGCGACCGCAACGGGGCCGGACGGCGTCGCGCTTGACTTGAGTGACTTGCGGCTGCCGGGACGGTTCAACGCGGCCAACGCCACGCTCGCACTCGCGGCGGTGCGGGCGCTCGGGCTGGATCCGATAGAGGGACTTCGTCGGATGAAGGACGTGGATTCTGTCTCCGGCAGGTTCGCCACGATGCGCGTCGGACAGCTGACGGTCCAGCTACTGCTGGCGAAGAACCCCGCTGGGTGGTCGGAGCTGCTCGACATAATGCCCCCGGCGCCGACTCCGATCATCGTGACCATCAACTCCAATTCGGCCGACGGTCGTGATCCGTCGTGGCTTTGGGACGTGCCGTTCGAGAAGCTGCGGGGCCGCACTGTCGTCGCCACCGGATCCCGGCGGCGGGACCTCGCGGTCCGGCTGACACACGCCGAGGTGGACTACGTAGTAATCGAAGATCCCTATGCCGTCGGCGCACGGCTTCCCGCTGGGATGGTCGACCTTGAGGCGGTCTGTTGCGCCGCCACCTATACCGCCTTCCAGGAACTACGCACGACGGGGGTTCCAGCGTGAGCCCGGATCTGCACGCAGGCGAGTCCGCCGTCAGCATCGTTTCGGTCTACCCGGTGCTGCTTGGCACGTACGGAGATGGAGGCAACGTCATGACGCTTCGCCACCGGGCGAAGCTGCACGGCGTCGACGTGCGAGTAATGGAGATCCCACCTGGTTCCCCCGTGCCTCGCGACGCCGATATCTATGTGATGGGCGGAGGCGAGGACACGGCTCAGGTCGCAGCCAGCCAGGCTCTGCGGTCCGACGGAGGACTGCGCGCCGCCGCCGAGCGCGGAGCCGCTGTGTTGGCCATCTGTGCCGGGTATCAGCTTCTGGGCCGGGCGTTCCCTGATGCTCAAGGCCAGCCGACGCCTGGGCTCGATCTGATCGACATCGAAACGTCGCGGCTGCCCGCACGCGCCGTCGGCGAGCTAGTCGCCTCGCCTGAGGTGTCGGGTGAGGCACCACTGTTGACCGACCGGTTAACCGGCTATGAAAACCACGCCGGTGGCACAACAAGAGGGCCGGGCGTCCGGCCACTTGGACGCCTCCTGGCGGGAGTCGGTAACGGCGACGGGACCGAGGGCAGCATCGTCGGCCGGATCATCGGCACGTATCTGCATGGCCCGTGCCTGGTCCGCAATCCCAACATCGCCGACCAGCTGCTCAGCTGGGCGTCCGGTCGTCGGCTTGAGCCGATCAGCGAGGCCTCGGTCGAGGATCTGCGATCAGAGCGCTTGCGAACGGTCCTGGGCTCCCGTTGAGCCTGCTGGGGCGGATCAAGGCTTCGCCGGTGCTTCGGGGGATGCCCCGCGAGGTGTCGGTCATTGCGGCGATCGCGTTCTGCGTGGCACTCGGGTACGGCATCGTCGCGCCCGCCATCCCGATCTACGCGCGCTCGTTCGGCGTCTCGGCGTTCCTGGCAGGCGCGGTAGTCAGCGTGTTCGCGCTGATGCGCCTGGTGTCAGCCCTGGGCGCTGGCGTCTTGATCGACCGGGCCGGGGAACGAGTGATCCTGACGTCGGGCCTGATCTTCGTCGCGGTGTCCAGCGTGCTAGCCGGACTCGCTGCCGACTACACCCAGCTGCTCGTGCTGCGCGGCGTGGGTGGAATCGGAAGCAGCATGTTCACGGTCTCGGCGATGGCTCTGATGCTGAAGGTGGTTCACCCCGATCAACGCGGTCGAGCGGCTGCGGCGTTCCAGGCCGGGTTCCTGCTGGGAGGGGTAGCCGGCCCTGCTGTCGGAGGGCTAGTCCTGGCTTGGTCCGTTCGCGCGCCCTTCTTCGTCTACGCGGGGACGCTGGCCATGGCAGCAGCAGTGTCGTGGCGGTACCTGCCATCGGAGCCGCCGGGCACACCGATCGTCACGGACCCTGAAGAACCCACCGAACCTGTGCCTTCGAGCGTCACACTCGCAAGCGCACTGAAGATGCGTGCTTACTGGACTGCTCTGTGCGCCAACTTGACCAACGGCATTGTCTCATTCGGGCTGCGATTCAGCCTCGTCCCCTTATTCGTGATCGAAGGGCTGAACAGCGGAGCGAGCCTCGCGGGCATCGGATTCCTAGTGGCGGCCGCTTCCCAGGCCGCATTGCTCATGCCCGCGGGCCGAATGGCGGACACACGCGGCCGCAGGCCCGCCCTGCTGTTCGGCACACTGCTCACAGCGATCGGCATGGGCGCGCTGGTCGTGACGCAAGCGCCGGTGACGTTCGTCGTTGCCATGGCCGTTGCAGGGGCTGCCGGGGCGTTCATGGGGTCCGCTCCAGCCGCTGTCGCCGGCGACATCGTGGGCGCCGCGGGGAAAGGAACGGTTATCGCCGTCTTCCAGATGACGGCAGACCTGGGCGTGATACTCGGCCCGCTGCTGGCCGGACTGCTGGCAGACTCGTGGGGCTTCGGGCCGGCGTTCGCTGTTGGTGCCGCCGTGGCACTGCTGGCGTTCGTCGCGGCCGTGATCATGCCGGAGACCCTGGGCGCCTCCCGCAGAGCCAGCGGATCGGGACCTTGACGGCTTCGACCCGAGCTCGATCGGTACATTCGCGCAATGACTGACTCCGACATCCTGCTCGAAACACGCGGCAGCGCCGTGTACCTACTCCTGAACCGTGCGGACAAGGCGAACGCGCTCACACAGCGGATGTGGGACCTAGTACCTGAACTCGTGCTAAAGGCTGAATCAACGCCGGGAGCCCGTGTCCTTGTGCTGGGATCGACGACCGACAAGGTATTCAGCGCCGGCGCGGATGTCGCCGAGTACAGCGCGAATGCCGGAACTGTGGCGTGGGGCATGGAGAACCATCGCAGGGTCACAGACGCGACGGCGGCAATCGCCGACTGCTCATTGGCGACAATCGCCCGGATCGCGGGACCTTGTGCGGGAGGCGCTGTCGCGTTGGTTGCCGCGTGCGATCTGCGCTTGGCCGCCGAGAACGCGCGCGTCGTCGTCCCACCAGCCAAACTCGGCCTGGTCTACCCGCAGGCCGACACCGCCAGACTCGTGGACCTGATAGGCCCGAGCGCCACGAAACTCCTGCTGCTGACGGCGGCCAAGATGGACGCCCCGTGGGCGCTGCGCGTCGGCCTGGTGGATTACATGGCACCCGATGATGGGCTCGATTCCCTAGTGGACGAATTCGTAGCCCGCATCAGCGCCACCGCGCCGGTTTCGGTCCGTTCGATGAAGACAACGGTCGCTTGGGCCTTGAGCGGGGTCCGCGAGGATACAGCGGAAACCCGAGATCTCATCGCTGGGGCGCTCGCCCATCCTGACCACAAGGAAGGAACCGAGGCGTTTCTGGAAGGCCGGGCGCCGCGATTCACCGGCTGCTGAAGAGAGGTGACTGCTGAGCATCCGCTGGGTGGCCGAACCGTGCGCCGCCGAGCGAATTCCGCGCCCGGTTCGCGAGTCGCGCCAGATCAAGCGCCCATCGGTGTCAAGATCACGGAGTGGCCCGCGTACACCACGCCCGCAGGATCGCCCGCGCGGCCGCCTATGGCGGCGGCGGGTTACTGGGGTTGGGTGCAGCCACATTGGGCGGGCTCATCGCCCAATCACAGCAGGCGCGCAAGGCGATCGGTCAGCGCAGGGAGTCAGCCCCGTACGCCGATGGACGGTACGGACACGCGAAAGGAACATCACTGCGGTTGGCCCTGCTAGGCGACTCAGCGGCCGCGGGGCTGGGCGCCGACAACGCGCGCGACACCATCGGCGCAGTGCTGGCGTCCCTGGTCTCGGAGTACTCCGGGCAGCCGGTCGTGCTCAGCACCGTTGCCGAGGTGGGCGCCAGGTCAAGGCACCTGGACGAGCAGGTGACCCGCGCGCTCCACTACAAGCCGCACGTCGCAGTGATCATCATTGGAACGAACGACGTAACCCACATCATCCGGCCGCAAGTCTCCGTCCGGTACCTCGACGCGAGCGTTCGGCACCTGCGCGACAACGGGGTTCAGGTCGTCGTGGGGACATGCCCGGACCTCGGCACGATCACACCGATCGATCCTCCGCTTCGCTGGGTGGCGCGGCGCCTGTCGAGATCGCTCGCGGCCGCCCAGGCTATTTGCGTCGTCGAAGCCGGTGGGCGAGCCGTCTCACTGGCTGACCTGCTCGGACCCGAGTTCGGAGCCCGGCCCGAAGTCCTGTTCAGCCGCGACCGTTTCCATCCATCAAGCGAGGGATACAGGGCGACCGCGCAGGTGTTGGCACCATCGGTGCTCGCCGCTCTTAGTCGTGGCGCCAGCGGAGAGGTTCTTCCTGACTTGTTCATAGGACGGACCATCGCCCCCCTTCCGCAAGCTGCGGCTGAGGCCGCCGAGAACCCCGGTACGGAGGTTTCCGCCACGACTGTAGGCGGCCGACAGCGCGGAGCTTTCGGACGCTGGGCACGGCTGGGTAAGCGCATTCTCGTGCACAGGCCAGCGCGATCGCCCGCCGTCGACGAAGACTCTCAGGGCGAGTGCCACCTCGGTCCGCCAACGGCGGTACGGTAGGTCAGCGAGAAGTTCCGCAACCGCTCGGAGGACCGGAATGACCCTGCACCATTCAGAGGCCACTCACCGCCAGCTCGTCGATCGGATCCCCACCGCAACCGGCAAGAACCTGAACGAGTGGTTCTCGACGCTGCTCGATGGGCCGGCGCTGTCTCGGTTCGACGAGCGGGTTACGTGGTTGCGTGACGAGTACGACCTGTCCCATGGGCAGGCAACCGCGATCGTCCACGAGTACGACAAAGTGCGCGCCGCGCGCAAGCTGGCGTAACGGGGATAGTGCCCCGCAGCGGCGTAGCGAGGCCACACGTGCGAGTGATCTTGTCGCGCAAGCGGCCACATTTGGCCGCTTCGCGTATCTGAAGTGGCCAAAACCGCTCCGTGAGCCCGGCGCAGGGACAGTCAGTCGCGGCTGAGGGCGAGAATCGCCAGGAGTCGAAGGATCTCCAGGTACAGCCAGATCAGCGTGACGAGCAGCCCGAAGGACATGCGCCACGATTCTCTTTCGGGAAGGCCCTGGGCAACGCCCTGCTTGATCGCCTCGAAGTCCAGGTTGAGCGTGAACGCTGCTAGCAGTACACCGAACGCGCAGAGCAGAAGCCCCAGCGTGCCAACTCCGTAGAAGCCCCATCCTCCCCCGACACCGAACAGCGCCGCCCCGAACGACACAAGCGCGATGAGCAGATAGGACACCATGGCGACGGCCATGACCTTCATGAAGGTTCCGTTGACCTTGATGATGCGCCCGGAGTACAAGGCGAGCATCACGCCGAACGCGACAAGAGTCCCGATGATCGCCTGGCTAACGAGCCCCTCGTACTGGGCCTCCTGGCGCACCAGCGTGTCGTAGAAGAGCGAGATGCCGCCGAGGAAGATCCCCTCCGCGAACGCGTAGGCGAGCACGAGGCCAGGCTTGACCTGCTTCATGAAGATGTTCGCCAAGGCGAGGCCGAGGCCGACGAACATGGCCACGATCCACAGCCACGGGACCGATGGCGTCAGCTGCCAGCCGATGACCGCCGCCACGATCAATACCGCCAGGTTGATCGATGTCTTGACGATGACGTCGTTGACAGTGACGGCTGCCCCAGGACCGAAGCCCTGAGCCGATGGCAAGGCACCCGTCGCTCCTGGAGCGGTCGCCGCCTGCTGGTAGGCCGAGCGTCCCTCGTCATAGGCGAATCCAGCTCCGCCAGAACTCGGCGACTCCTTGGTGATGCGGTTCAGCACTGGGTTGCGGGTCTGCACGTTGGGCTCCTTCTAGTGGGGTGGCCGGACACCTTCCGAGCTCATCTCGGGACTTCCTCGCGCGGGGCGCGAACGCCCCCTTGAGCAAGCATGCGTACTGGGATGACGGTATCGCAAGCTGTCCCGATTAGGCGGCATCCCTTGTTCCATTGTGGGAGCTACTCCCGTAGTGGCGGCGGGGGCTTGTCGGTGATGGTGATGCCGCCTCTGCGGAAGCGGCCGTTCCCGACAAACGCGCCCTTTAGGGTACAGACGCGCCCGTTGCAACGGTCGCGTCCTTGCGAAGCGGGCGCGTTTGTGCGTTGCGGCCGTTTCGGCGGGGGGTGGCGGCGGGGGCTTGTCGGTGATGCTGATTCCGCCTCTGCGGAACCGTCCGCCTGCGCGTGGCGCGGTAGACAGTCGGCAGATGAAACCCGGCTCAGTGCGGAATCCAGGAAGGGAGCAGGTGCCCGGAGTGGGACTCGAACCCACACGCCGTTGCCGGCCCGAGGGTTTAAGCCTCGTGCGTCTACCGCTTCCGCCATCCGGGCGCTCGACTCGACAACAGCGTAGCCCGCCTGGCGGCCTGGACCCTTGCGAGTCTCTGTGGTTCCGCGCGATACTCATGACGCGAATGCTGCCCGCCTCAGGTCGGGCCGCCAGCGAGCCGATACCGGGTCTGACACACACCTTGGGGGTTGATCGTGATCGCTGTGCCGACGCGCGGGGCCATCATGCTGGCACTCGCTGGCGCCCTGACCATAGGGCTACTCGCTCCGGCTAGCTCGGGCACCGGCGCGACCACGGCCAGTTCCGTCGACCCCACCGCGAGCGCGACGAAGGCACTGGGACCGAAGCTGTCCCTCGCGACATACAACATCTGCAACCCGCGCTGCGGCAGCGGTTGGAAGTCGTGGGAGAAGCGGCGACTCAAGATGGCAAGGACTGTCGGAGCCGCCGGCGCGGACATCGTCGCGATCCAGGAAGCCGAAAACCAGTATTACGGCGAGACACGGCATTGGACCGACGTCGCGGGCCTGCTGATCCGCAAGGGATACGCGATCGCCAACACGAACATCACCGAATGTCAGACCTTCTGCACGCGTGAGACGCACGTCTTCTACCGCCGCAGCCGCTTCGAGCTAGTGCAGTCGAGCAGCGGCGACTCTGCCGGATTGCAATCCCTAGAGGATCTGACCGGCCCCGGCTGGGGGGGATCGATCAGCAACCGCTCGTTCTCCTGGGCGTTCTTGCGCCACCGTTCAAGCGGCGCGGAGTTCCTAGCTGTCTCGGTCCACCTGCATCCGAACGAGACCGCGCGCGGTGAGCGGCTCCGGGTGCGAGCAGCGCGTGCGATCAGGAGTTGGATCGACCGGGAGCTGACACTCCGAGGCAAGCCTGGTCTCCCCGTAGCCGTGATGGGCGATCTGAACTCGTTCGCGGCTCGCCAGCCCAAAGGTGCGCAGAAGGTCTTCTACCGAGCGGGATTCCGCGACAGCTTCCAAGCCCGCAAGAAGATCAGGCCGAACTACTCGACAGTCAACATCAACTGGAACAACCTGAAGTACGCCGGGTGGCCGCCCAAGCCTTACGCCTACCCAGGCGAAGGGGCCCGAGTGGACTACATACTCGTCAGGAACGCGTCGCGGTTGGTTCAGTACAGGACATTCCTGCGGCTTCGGAAGAACGGAAGGTTCAAGAATCGCTTCCGCTCGTCGGACCACAATCTGATCTCGGCAGTGGTACGTATACCCGTGACCTGATCCGGCCGCGTCGACGCCTTCCGAGCCAGCCAGGCGTCACAGGTAGGTCTTTCTGGCATGAACAGCGTGAGCGCCAGCGACTCTGTCGAGAAACAGCAGCCCGTCCAGGTGATCCATCTCGTGCTGGATCGCCCTGGCTTCAAACGCGTCAGTCGTAATCTCGATCTCCCGGCCCGAGCCAGGCAGCTGTGCCCAAACGACCAGCCGAGTCGCCCGCCGGACATCGCCGGTGAAGTCGGGAACCGACAGGCACCCCTCGCGGGCCCGCTCCTTACGGGACGCACTGACGACGCGAGGGTTGACCAACACATACTCGCCGTGATGCGTCTTGGCCTTTGGATGCTCAGACACGTCGAGGCTGAACACTCGCCAGGACTCACCAAGCTGGTTCGCGGCGAGCCCGACACATCCGGGAGATTGCCGCATTGTCGCGACCAGGTCAGCGGCGAGGGCAACGATGCGCTCATCCGCCGGGTTCGCGGTCATACATGGCGCCGCTAACGGTCCAGCGGGCGCCGCCAAGACGGGACGCACGCGGCCCTGGGGCAGATCCATCTCCCGTCCGAGATTCATCGCGCTCAGAGGACATCCTCTTCACACGCGCGCAGCGTCGCGGTGACCCCAAGTTCCCGGGCGACGTCAGCGATAGCGGCCGTCACTTCGGTCATGTCCGCGCCGACAGGGAACTCGACCTCCGCGGTCAAGACGTAGAAATCGTGTGCCAACCGAGTCGAGACATCGACGACGTTCCCCCCGCGCTCGGCGACTACCCCGGCCGCCCGGCTGACGATGCCAGGACGATCGGCGCCGTGAACAGAAAGGACGTAACGCGGCCCGGACGGAGCAGCAACTCCATCGTCCGGGACAGGGAACACCGACACGGCGAGTCCTTCGTCCGACAAGCCAGCCAGGCGATCCGCGATCCGCTGAGTCGGCGCCGACACATCCGCGATCAGGGTCATGGCGAAGTGACCCCGAAGCAGCGTCATCGACGAGTCCTCAAGGTTGCCGCCCAGCTCGGCGATGGCCGCCGCGACCTCCGCCACGACGCCAGGCCTATCCCGTCCGACCACAGTCACCGCAACAGATGTCACATGCGCCAGGCTACATCTGACGCAGCTCGCTAAGGCGCTCCGACGAGACTCACCCCCCACTTCCGCGGAAATGAGCCGGTCACGGATTGCCAGTGTCAGCTAGCTCTCGCACTCGGCGGGTCCCCGACCAATCTGGCGCTGATCAGCCTGTTGAGGCTGACTCCCTGCTCGGCTGCGGCCAGTGTGAGGCTGCGATGCAGTTCCGGGGGGATACGCAGCAGCAACCGGCCTGAGTAATCACGTTCGGCGATGGGTTCGGGTACCGGCTCACCGGATTCCCTGAAGTCCGCGAGCGTGCTCCGGACCAGTTCAGTGATGCCGGCCAGAGCTTCCTCCTGGGTTGGGGCCAGCCAGGACAGCGACGGAAACTCGGCGCACAGGCCAACGTATTCATCGTCTTCCACCGACCACAGCAGTCGGTAGGAGTAGTGCTGAGTATCAGGCATCGTCGCATCCTTCTCGCTCGTCGGTCCCGGCTGCTAGCCGGTCGATCGCTCTGATCATCTGTCTGACCTGGTAGGCCTTGGCCTGACCGTGATCGCTTTGTATGTTGACCCGCGGGTCGCCCGCCCACGGCGTCTTGAACACCTCGTGCGATCCGCCACTTCGCCGCGGATCTCCGAAGTAGTGGACGCAGACGTGGTGAAGGTCGCGAAACGATGTCGCCTTGGGGCTGTTGCGCATCTTGGCAACCAGATCCTCGACGCCTCCCACTGCTGGATAGTATCACTATAGATATCACGGCGCGAGACGGCGCGGGAGAGCGGGGCCTCGCTCAGCCCCAATGGTCGCTCCGGTACTGCAAGCACCTCCTCACCGTGCAGTTGCTTCGTGGCGTTGCCGAAGCGCACCCAGAAGCCCGTGAAGTCGGCGTGGATGACGCGATCGAGTTCGGCGCGGTATCCATCCACGTCGCCAGCGCTGAGCGTGCGAAGCCGAGCCAGGTCAGACTCGATCTGGCTCTCAGGGCTACTTGTGTAGCGGCCTGTGGTTTGGGCCATGAAGAACCACCGGGCGATGACCGCGCGCAGCATCTGGTCGGGCAAGGGATCGATGAGTGGATTGCGTGCCGACGGACCCGTGACGCTCGGATCGACAGCGGACCGCGCAAATGCCTCCAGCGAGCGCTGGCCCTGTTCCCAGTGCACAGACATCAAGGTGAGGATGAAATCCGCCTGATTGAGCTGGACGCCCTCGGAGTTGGTCCGGACGAAGATTTCCGCGACCTGCTCCTCATCCGCTTGCGCGGCGAGCACGATGACCTGGAAGAGGAAGTTTGTCAGATCATGCACCCGGTCGATGCGTTCGCGGAGCGGGTCCTTCTCCAGTTCGGTGAGGGGAGTCTCGCGCGACCTGCTGAGCCGGTCCAACCAGTCCCTTTCCTCTAGCCGATAGTTGTCCGACCACAGGACCGTGATGTCGGGGATGAACTCCGGATCCCGATCGATGGCGGCGTCGGCGACTTCGAACGTCTCGTCGGCGGGCTTGAACGCGATACGGACACGGCACCTACCCGACTCGGGCCACGTTTTGGCCGTGGCCGGTGCGCATGGCCTCTGACAAGGGAATCCTTCGTAGGATAGCGCTGGATTTGCGCACTAATCCGCTTCCCCAGGTCCCGGTGCCGACCTTCAGGCCGCCTTGGCGGTCGTTATCGCGAATGGCCGAAACTCTTGCGTGAGACACCCAGTACAACGTCGGCCTTCCTCACGAACGTCGGCCTTCCTCACGAACGTCGGTCCTTTCCCCGCGAGCTGGGGGCCCCTTCCCAAGTGGGGGCCGCCGTGGTGCCTCACATAGAAGTGAGCGCCAAGTGATGCCCGGTGCCTCACGCGTGGTGAGCGCGTGGGGGCTTGCGCTACTTCGCCTCGCTCATCACCTGAAATGCGAAACGACACTAATCTGGCCCGAGTCAGGTCCAAGGCATCTTCGACGAGTCCAGCGGGAAGGCACTCGGGGGCCCCCACTCAGGCCAGAGACCAGGCGATGCCGTCGAGGATGTCGTGTTCGCTGGCCACGAGCTCGGACGCGCCGCTGCGCTCGACGATCGCCGAAAGAATCAGGCACCCGGCCGGGATCACGTCAGCGCGGCCCGCGTGCATCACGGGAAGATCAGCCCGTTGGTGTGACGTCATCGCCAGCAGATCCTCGGACACGGCGGCTACGTCACCCGCGCTGATCCTGGCGCCATGAATCCTGGCCGAGTCATACTCGGTCAATCCCAGGGCCAGCGCCGCGACCGTAGTCACGGTACCGGCGCAGCCGACCAAGGTGCGCGCACCAGCGAGCGGGACGCTTCGTTCGACGGCGTCGAGTTCGCGGCCAACTTCGGACCGGATCGCCGAAGCTTCGACGTCGGACACCGGATCTGAGTCGACGTAGCGCTCAGTGAACCGAACACAGCCCATGTCTACGCTGGCGAAACCAGTCGGGCGCTCGATTCCGCGAACGAACTCCGTAGACCCGCCTCCTATGTCGAACACCAGTGCCGGCTTCTCCAGCATCTGACCACGCACAGCACCGGCGAACGTCAGCGCTGCCTCCTCCTCGCCCGTGAGGATCTCCGGTTCCACACCCATGATCCGGGACACATCAGCGACAAACTCAACGCTGTTCGAGGCATCCCTCGCGGCCGACGTCGCGACGAAGCGCACCGCCGTCACGCCGCGCTTGTCGATAATCTCCCGGTAGCTCTGGCACGCCACCTTGACCCGATCGAGCGCGGCGTCAGACAACCGGCCTGTCTGATCCACTCCCTCGCCCAGCCGCACGATCGTCATCACGCGGGCAAGCTCCACCATCCGATCGACGTCAGCCACAAGAAGCCGGATTGAGTTAGTACCGCAGTCGACGGCAGCGACCGTTCTGGTCATGTGCGCTGAGGTTCCCCGGCGCCCCGTCCAGCCGAATCTGACAGGCACGAGCCCGCCACGCCCCACTCACTCAGCAGATCCAGCACCTCGTCACCGAATGGATTCACGCCGCGGCCAGCGACAAGCGAATGCGCCACCAGCGCGTGAAGACACTTCACCCTTGACGGCATTCCGCCTGCGGATACGCCACTCAGCTCGTCCACCTCGCCCAACGCCGAGCGGCGCGTCAGGTAGTCATCGTGTGCCGCCGAGTAGCGTGACGCCAGGTCTGGGTCCGCGCTCAAGCGGGCGTTCATCTCCGCCATCAGGCCCCCGGCCTCCAGCGTGCTCACCGCGGCGACAGCCTTCGGACAGGTCAAGTAGAACGTGGTCGGAAAAGGCGACCCAGAGCCCACGCGCGGCCCCGTGATCAGCACATCCGCGTGGCCGCACCGGCACCGGTGACCGACCGACACGTCTCCCCGCACGGCCCGACCGAGCTGGCGGCTAACGCACTCCCGGTCAGCCGGACGCATCTGATGACGCCGACTCCGCGACCTGTGCCGGGCGTCCGGTCGAAGACTCCACCGATTGCCACAGATGCCCCCACCACGTGGTCGGAACGTCGACCGTCGGCGTCACGACGTCCTCCTCCTGTGTATCCAGCACGATCAGGCCTGCCTCTCCAGGACTGACCATGTTCAGTCTGATCCGCGCCTGCGCGGCGACGTGAAGGTCGCTGCGCCAAAGTTCTTGTTCGCGCTGCAACTCCTGCACCCTGAACGACGCCTTGTCGATGTCAACGCTGAGCGATTCAAGCTCAGTTCTCTGCGACAACCACGATCTGACCGGCAGCGCGAGCATCAGAGCCAGCGCCATGAACACGGCGACCAGGATCAATGTGCGGCCAGACATCGGCTGCCCTTCCGTCTGGTCGGCGCCGGCCGCTGATCCCTCCGCGATGCTCACGCGCCGATCGTCGCATGGCGGCGAAGGGCATCCGGGCAGCGCCACGCGCACTCGATGCAACCAAAGGTGCACCGAAGGGCGAAACCGCCGTCAGGCCCCGATCCGCGGGAAGGCGCTGGCTCCGGCGTACCTGCCGGCGTCGTCCAACTCCTGCTCGATCCGCATCAGCTGGTTGTACTTCGCGACCCTCTCGGCCCTCGCCGGAGCCCCTGACTTGATCTGGCCGCAGTTGGTCGCGACCACCAGGTCGGCGATTGTGGTGTCCACGGTCTCACCGGAACGGTGGCTGAACATGCACGTGTACCCATTGCGCAACGCGAGTTCGACCGCATCCAGGGTCTCCGAAAGGGTTCCGATCTGGTTCACCTTCACCAGCAGCGAGTTCCCGACGTTGAGGTCGATTCCCTTCCGCAGACGCTCGGGGTTCGTCACGAAGATGTCGTCGCCAACGATCTGGGTCTTGTCGCCAAGCGCCTGCGTCAGCTGGGCCCAACCTTCCCAGTCGTCCTCGGACAGCGGGTCCTCCAGGCTGATGAGCGGGAACGCGGTGACAAGCTCCTCGTAGTAGGCGGTCATCCAGTCGTTGTCGCGCAGACCGCCATCGAAGTTGTAACCATCGTCGGCGCGGAACTCCGAAGCTGCCGCGTCCATGGCTAGCGACACGTCGCGCCCCGGCTTCAATCCTGTGCCGTCGATCGCTTCGACGATGACTTCCAGCGCGGCGCGGTTACTCGGCAGGTTCGGCGCGAAGCCACCCTCGTCGCCCAACCCAGTCGCCAGTCCTTTCCCGTGCAAGACCGACTTCAAAGAGTGGTAGACCTCAGCGCCCCACCGAACTGCCTCAGTGAACGTCGGAGCCCCGATCGGCGCGATCATGAACTCCTGGATGTCCACGTTGGAGTCGGCGTGCGAGCCGCCGTTGAGGATGTTCATCATCGGAACTGGCAGCACGTGGGCTCCGGGACCGCCGACATAGCGGAACAGGGGCAAGTCCGCGGACTCTGCCGCGGCTCGCGCAACCGCGAGTGATACTCCCAGGATGGCGTTCGCGCCAAGGCGGCCCTTGTTCGGCGTACCGTCCAAGTCGATCATGGCCTGGTCGACAAGACGCTGCTCGGATGCGTCCAACCCGATGACCTCAGGAGCTATGTCGTCCTCAACGGCCGCGCAGGCCTTCAGCACGCCCTTGCCTCCGTAGCGATCCTCACCGTCACGGCGCTCCACGGCTTCGGCCTTGCCGGTCGAGGCTCCGGATGGCACAGCAGCGCGGGCCACCACGCCATCGTCGAGTCCAACCTCCACTTCCACAGTCGGGTTTCCCCTGGAGTCGAGAATCTCTCGGGCAATGACGACATCGATGCTGGCCATGTTTCTCCTCTCGGGTTAGACGTCCACCCGACTCAATGACACAGGCGGGGCCGCGGCCACTCTATCGGCGGGGTCCGAAGGATGCCCGTCAACTCCGCGAGAAGATCACAATCCGCGGGCCGCGGCGGATCGCTCAGCCCAGGCCCAAGATTGACGGCAGATGCTCCGGCGCGATGGACCCCTGAGCCAGCAACCGGTCATGGACCTGTCGAAGGTTCCAACCGCGATGCCTTTCGGCGAGCTGCTTCACGACCGCCGCCACGCCCCGGTACCCGATGTAGCGAGCGGGAAGTTCCCCGTACGTCACGGACGCGCGGCGCCACTTACCGATGATCTCGCTCTCCTCCTGGTAGCCGCGGGTCGCCATGAGTCGCCGACCCTGCGCCTCCGTCATGCCTTGAGTGTGAATGCTGATCTCCAGGATCGTGTTGATGATCATGCGGAGCTGCATCTTCAACTGCTGGAATCGCAACGAGGGACGTCGCTGTGTCGATACGACGAAACCGTTCCGTGCCATCATCTCCTCGGCATAGGTCGCCCAACCTTCGATCAGGAGCTGGCTGGGGAAAGCCGACCGGGCGGCCGTTGGTGACTCGGCACTTCGTGCCCACGCGAGCTGCAGCGCGTGTCCGGGCATCGCCTCATGGACCATCAGATCGAAGATCATGTCCCGGTTGTATTCGCGGTAGAAGGACTGGCGCTGCTCCGCTGTCCAGTCCGCTGCTGTCGGCGCGACAGCGAGCACGGTGGGGAGTTCCGCGCGCTCCAGCGATCCGGGCGCGTCGCAGTAGGCCACCCGGACACCCCGGTGAACCTCGGGCATCGCTACCAGCCGTAGATCCATCGGCGGCACCGAAACGAGTCGGCGAGCCGCCACGAATTCCGAAGCCCGCTGGAGCGCCTCCCCGCATACTTCGAGCACCGACTCGTCATCGACAGCTGGGGGGCCGGCCAGTTTGTCCATCGCGTCCTCGACCAGGCGCCTGCGACCCATGCTCTTGCCGAGCAACTTCGACGCGGTGCGGCCGAGCTCCTCCCCGACCCTGTCTAGGTCACTCTCGGCGGTCGCCAGCACTTCCTCGATTGACTCCGGCGTGCCCAGCCGGTAGCGCAACACGCCCTCGTACGCGGTCGCGCCCATGCTGAAGCCTGGGGCCGCCTTCGCCCGGTGATCCGCGAGCCACACGACATGCCTGCCGATGGACGCCACAGCCGATTCGGCGGCCTCCGCCATGCCCGGCACGTCCCCGAGGTCGCCCATCGTTCGATCCAGCATTGGCTCGATCGCTGCCATCTGAGCGATGGCGACCTCAATATGGGGACGGGGCATCGCGCGAAGGCAGTGGCGAGCGTTGTCTAGAAATTCCCCAACGAGTTCGAGGCGCCCAACAAGGGACCGGGCCCGGTCGGCGGGCGGCGCGAATGGCCGCTCAAGGAGTGAGTGCAGGGCATCAGCGGGGTTCCAGGCCAACGGATTCCACTCATGCGGACGGATCACGGTGAGTTCATGGAGTCGGGCGGACACTTCGCTGCGCAGTACGTACAAGTCAGCGGCAGTCATCCGGCTCAGCGCGACGTCATCAACCGACTCCAGGAAGTCGGAGTGTCTACGTAGGATGCGCGCGAACTCGTCGCTTGTGTCCGGGCTCGGGTCAGGCAAACGCGAATCGAATCGATGATCTCCGACGCGGGTCGCATGGACTGGATCGCGGACGAGAATATCGTCGACTACGCCCGAGGCCAGTCCCACAAAGCGGCGGTCCTCGGGACTGTGAATGCCAACGCCAAACACAGCCGAACCATACCCCGCTGGCGATCCGCTACTGCTCCGCGTCCCGGACGTCCTGATACAGGCCGCGGACTGAGTGCCTCAGAGCCGCCTCGGCGTCCAAGCCGTGCGCTTCGGCGGCAGCGACGATTCCCAAGAGTCGCTCGCCCAGACCCTCGAACGACGGCGCGTCGGCGGAGGCCGAAGTCTGCTCCATCCGAAGGCCAGATTCTCGCGCTCGGCGCAGAGTCTTCTGAGCCCAGGACAACGCGGGCAGACCGGACGGGATTCCGTCAAGAGCTGATGTTCGCCCCTTCTCCTCCGCCTTGAGCCTGGTCCAATTCCTCACGACAGCCTCGGCGTCGTCTGCCTTGGTGTCGGCGAAGACATGCGGGTGGCGCCTGACCAGCTTGTCGATAATCCCCTCAGCGACGTCATCTATGTCCCATGGCCGGTCGGGGTTGTCCTGCGCGATCCGGGCGTGGAACACGATCTGAAGCAGCAGATCTCCGAGTTCCTCGAGCATCCCGGCGTCGTCGTCGGTTTCGATGGCCTCGACCGTTTCGTAACACTCCTCGATCAAGTACTCAGCCAGGGATCGGTGAGTCTGCTGAGCGTCCCAGGGACAGCCTCCGGGAGAGCGCAGCGTGTCCATGACGGCCACCAGTTCGAGGAACTTCCCGCCACGGGGATGGTTCGGTTCGGTCATCACCTAGCTGGGATGACCGACTCGGGAGTCGACTCCGGCGCCGACACTGGGTTGGCAGGATCTGAGATCTGGAGAGTCCGCTGGTCCCACTGGCCATAGCGGGGCGAGACTTCGACGCCGATCCGCCTTGCGATGTCCATGATCGCCGCCAGCAGTTTCTGCTCCTGCTCGCTCTGGCCAGCCCCGGGAGCCAGCGCTTCAGCGATCGCGCGCACCCTCAGCTGAGTCAGAAGGTCCGTCTTGATCATCGAAGGCGCGATCCCACGCTCCGCCGCTACCTGGAAGAGCTGCTGCTCCCCGCCCAAGGCGAGCACTTGCTGGCCGTACGCCTCTTCCACTTCGACGGCCGCGACCTCTGCCTTCAGGATGTCGGCAGCCTCCTCAACCAGCGCCGCACCAACGTCGTAGGAGACCACGGCTATCGCGCCGTTCTCGCTTGGAGCATCCGGAGGAAGTCCAAGTACGCCGTTGATCTGGTGCATCTGATCAGCGACCGTCGCGACTTCGATAACCCGGTCTCCCACGATGGCCGCCGCGCCCGGCCTCGCCGACGCGCACCCGGCCAGGACCAGGACCGCCGCTACGCCTGCCGGCAAGGCTCCGCGAGCCAGGATCTTGTGCCTCATTGCCCAACTCCCGATTCCACCGGCTCTCCCAGGAGCACGGTCTTGACCAACCGTACGGCCCAGGCCAAGACAGCGGACTCCTGGCCTCCCACGCCCGTTGGCAGCGGAACGAGAATCTGGCGGGTCGCGGGCTTGACGATCGACCCCTTGTACAGCCTGGCGAGCCGGACCCGCCGTGACTCGGGCAGCTCGACCGGATGCAGCCGAACCCGGCCGCCGACCTGGAGGATCTCGCTCAGCCCGGCTCCCCTGGCGAGCACGCGCAGAGTCGCGACTGCCACGAGGTTGTCCATCTCGGCGGGGAACTTGCCGTACCTGTCGGCGAGCTCGGATCGCAGGTCGTCGAGTTCCTCAGTCGATCGGGCAGCCGAGAGCCGCTGATAGGCCTCGAGCCGCAGCCGCTCCTCTGGCACGAACTCGTGCGGAATCCGCGCACTCACCGGCAGATCGATCCGAACCTCGCCGGATTCTGGCTGACTTTCGCCCTTGAAGTCCGCGAGAGCCTCGCCCACCAGGCGCACGTACATGTCGAACCCAACCTCGGCAATGTGGCCGCTCTGCTCTCCCCCGAGCAAGTTCCCGGCACCGCGGATCTCAAGGTCCTTCAGCGCTACATGCATCCCGGAGCCCAGGTCCGTGTTCTGTGCGATCGTCGCCAGGCGGTCGTGCGCCGTTTCGCTGAGGACCCCGCCAGCGGGAAAGAGGAAGTACGCGTATGCCCGGCTGCTCGACCGACCGACGCGCCCCCGCAGCTGATGCAGCTGGCTGAGGCCGAAGCTGTCCGCGCGATCTACGACCAGAGTGTTCGCGTTGGCTATGTCGATGCCGGCTTCGATGATCGTGGTGCAAACAAGTACGTCCACCCGCTTCTCCCAGAAGTCCAGGATCGCGCGCTCCAGTGCCGCTTCGGGCATCTGACCGTGGGCCACGGCGACTTCGGCCTCGGGTACGAGCTCTTGGATCCGCGACGCTGTCCGGTGGATGGATTCCACCCGGTTATGCACGAAGAAGACTTGGCCGTCCCGAAGCAGCTCTCGCCGAACCGCCGCGCTGATGTGCCGCTCATCGTAGGGGCCCACGTGCGTGAGCACGGGCAGCCGAGCCTCGGGGGGAGTCGCGATCGTGGACATCTCGCGGATCCCGGTCACTGCCATCTCAAGCGTCCGGGGGATCGGGGTCGCGGACATGCTGAGCACGTCGACATTCGCACGCAAGGCCTTCAGGTGTTCCTTGTGCTCGACGCCGAAGCGCTGCTCCTCATCGATGATCACCAGACCCAGGTCCGCGAACTGGATTTGAGGCGTGAGCAACCGGTGGGTCCCGATCACGACGTCCAGGCGCCCGTCCGCGAGGCGTTCGATGACATCGGTGACCTCGGCGCGAGTCTGGAACCTGCTCAGGGCAGCGACAGCGACGGGGAAGCCCGCGTACCGCTCCGAGAACGTCGCGAGGTGCTGTTGGCTCAGCAAAGTCGTTGGCACAAGAACGGCCACCTGCTTGCCGTCCTGCACCGCCTTGAACGCCGCTCGCACCGCGATTTCGGTCTTGCCGTAGCCAACGTCACCGCAAACCAGCCGATCCATGGGCACGGGGCGCTCCATGTCGGCCTTCACCTCATCGATGCAACTGAGCTGATCAGCGGTCTCCACGTATTCGAATGAATCCTCCAGCTCCCGCTGCCAAGGCGTGTCCGGGCCGAAAGCGTGCCCCGGCGCGGACTGGCGAGCCGCGTAGAGCCTGATGAGCTCGGCAGCGATCTGCCTGACGGCTTTGCGGGCGCGGCCTTTCGTGGCGGCCCAGTCTGAACCACCCAGCTTGTTCAGCGCCGGTTGCTCACCGCCGATGTAGCCAGACACAGCCTCCAACTGGTCCGTCGGGATGAACAGTCGGTCGGGCGGATGGCCGCGTTTGCCTGGCGCGTACTCGACAACGAGGTACTCCCGCGCCGCTCCGTGAACCTCACGCGTCATCAGCTCGACGTAGCGACCGATCCCATGCTTGTCGTGGACGACTAGGTCCCCCGGCCGCAGTGATAGCGGGTCGACAGTTCGGCCCCTCCTCGAGGGAAGGCGTGTCGTTGTCCGGCGTGCTGCCACGCCCGTTGTGATCTCTCGCTCAGGCAGTACCACGATCCGCGGACCATCAAGCGTGAACCCGCCGACCATCGCTCCGACCGCGACGCAGACCACGCCCGGCTCCAGCGGCTTGGTCTCGTCCAGAGACGCGGGGATGCCCCGGTCGCGAAGCACTTCGGTCAAGCGCTGCGCCACCCCAGGGCCGGAAGCAGCCACAAGCGCGCGATAGCCGTCCCCGGTGAGCTGGGCGATCTCGTCCAGCGCCCGCGCCGGTCCGGTGTAGGGGCCGACACTTGTGGCTCCGCAGTCCCACTGGTCATCGGTCGGGTCGCCGCGAAACGCCGTGAGCTCCACCAACGGGCCGATCGCGCTTCGGAGCCGCTGCGTCAGAGCGTCCCAATCCGTCATCGCCCCAACGGACACCGCGAGCGGCGCCGCGCTCCCAGCGCTGGCGGACGCCCAAGCAGCGGCCGCGAACTCCTCCGCTGTGCGCAGCGCATCTTCGGAGCGGCCCCTGACCCGCTCGGGATCGGTGACCACGGTGCTCCAGCCTGTGCCGAGCAGGTCTAACAGGTTGCCCATCCGAGGCACCAGGAGAGGGGCGAGTGACTCCATTCCGGGAACCGCCCGACCGTCGGCGATCGCGGCCAGGTCTTCAGCGAGTACAGGCTGCTCGGCAGACAAAGTCAGCGCCCTGGCCCTAACCGCGTCGGTCAGCATCAGCTCGCGGCACGGCAGCACCAGGATCTCCCGGTCGAGTTCCAGCAGCATCCGCTGGTCTGTGACGGCGAATGAACGAATCTGCTCAATCTGGTCGCCCCACAGCTCAGCTCGGACCGCGTGTCCTTCAGTCGGTGGGAATACGTCCAAGATCCCGCCGCGGATCGCGAACTGGCCGCGCCGCTCGACCAGATCGCACCGCTCGTACCCGAACTCGACGAGCGTCCGGGCCGCGGCCCTAAGTTCCAGCTCAAGCCCAGTGGCCAAGCGCAACGGCTCCACATCCGGCAAGTCGATCGGGAACCTCTGCATCAGTGCCCTCACCGGAACGATGAGCGCGTCGATCTTGTCCCACGAGGGATCGCCGGGCGACGGACTCACGAGCCTGCGCATGATGGCGAGGCGGTTTCCCACTATGTCCGCCGATGGGGAAAGGCGCTCGTGCGGCAGGGTCTCCCAAGCCGGCAGTACAGCCGTCAGGCATCCTGGCGCCCAATGCGGGAGCTGGCTGGCGATGTCTTCAGCTTCCCCGCTAGAGGCCGTGACGACGAGCACCTGACCCTTGCGGGCCAAGCTGGCGATCAATGCCGCCTTCGCGCCAGGGGGGGCTAGCACAGACCCGAAGGATTCTGGCATCTCCAGACAGTCGACGACCTCGGTCCAAACAGTCACCGATGCCCACTCCTAGATCGCCCGCGCCGACAGCGCACCAACGATGGTAACTGGCGAGTCGAAGTCAGCCTTCTGGCAAGCTCGCGCGAAGATCGCTGGCAACCTCCGGGTGGGCGACAAACAAGTCGCGCACATAGGGAGGCATCTGGTTGAAGCCGACACCCGTGCGATCCCAGTGAGTGATCTCCAGACCGTAGCGGCGGCCAACCGCCAGCGGCGCGGCGACATCCCACTCGTAGAAGCCTGTGTCGTGCAGGTAGGCCTCCGCGCGACCACACAGGATCTCATTTACCTTGGCGCCGACCGATCCGACGTTCACGATCTCAACTTCGCGTCCGGCCCGCTCCGACCAGCGGGTGACGATCCTGTCCAGCTCAGCGGGCGGACGGGTCCTGGACACAACCACGCGCAGCGGCCGATCAGTTGCCAATGGAGGAAGCGTCCCGTGATCTCCCGATGTTCGCGTCAGACCTTGATCGGGCAGGTCAACGACACCCGTTTCTACCCGGCGCTCCGCTTGGTTCCACAACGCGATGTGCACACCGAAGTCCGCGCGGCCTTGACCGTACTCCCACGTGCCGTCAAGCGGGTCGACAATCCACACGCGGTCGGCGGTAAGTCGGCGGTCGTCATCCTTGCCTTCCTCGCTGAGGATGGCGTCGCCCGGTCTCGCGGCGATTAGCCCCCGCATGATCAGGTCGTTGGATGTGCGGTCCGCCGTGTCGCGCAGCTCCTTGGAGCGCTCCTTGTCCCGCGGATCTATTGGGCCGAAGCTCTCACGCAATTCCAAGAGGAGACGACCTGCCCGGACAGCCAGATCGCGAGCCAGGTCTAGGTCGGAAGTCGTCATGCCGCCTCACCGTACCGGAGCCAAGTTCCCGCGCCCACGGTGTTCATCAGGAATTGAACTGATTCTGAGCGGCCGCCAAGCCCAGGCGAATGGTGGTTTCCGCGCAGTTCCGCGCGCGCTCCAACACCTCTGGCAGGTCTTGGCGTTCAGACTTGGCGAAGCTGGACAACACGTAGTCCACAGGATCGACCCTGTCGTTCGGCCGCCCAATTCCGATGCGGAGCCGATACCACTCGCCCGTTCGCAGTGAACGCCGGACGCTGCGCAATCCGTTGTGCCCATTGTCGCCGCCTCCGAGCTTGACCCGCACTGACCCGAATGGCAGATCCAACTCGTCATGCACCACGAGCAGCCGATCAGCCTCTGCCTTGTAGTACGACAAGACCGCTGCCACGGCTCCACCGGACTCGTTCATGTAGGAGCGCGGAACGGCCAGGATCACACGCTCGGTCCCCAGACGGCATTCCCTGGCGTCGCAACGGGCCATTCGCCGTACCTTGAGGGGTCCCCCAAGCTCCAGTGCCCAGGAGCGCACAACCATCGCTCCGACGTTGTGCCTGGTGTCCGCGTACTCCTCCCCAGGGTTCCCCAAGCCAATGACGACCCAGGGGGCGCGCTGGCCTTCAGACTGTCGCGCTTGGCTGCCCAGTCGGATCACTGGCCTTCAGCCGCTGGGGTGCCCCCAGACGAGGCATCCGCGCCAGCTTCCTCGGATGGCTCGCCCGCAGTCTCGCCCTCCTCCAAAGCTTCGGCAGCAGCGATCGCTTCCTCCCGCGCCTCAGCCGCAGCGGTCGCTTCCTCCCGGGCCTTCGCGCGCTCTTCCAGTGTCTCCACTATGCGGCTAGCCACTTCGTCGAGGTCCTCGCCCTTGGCGGAGGCTTCCTCGATGATCGCCGCCACCGCGATCTGGTCAAACCCGGCTTCCTCTGCGGCGGCCCTTGCCTTGGCCAGAGCTTGCGCGTAGGCGTGGCGATCCGCCACATCGGCAGCGCTGAGGATGATCAAGTCAACGTGCTTGAGATCTTGGCGAACCGGGTTCCTCTGGATGTCGCGTGGAGCCACGAGCAGGCTCTGTCCGTCCAGCTCAACGTTTAGAACGACCCGGGAGATCCGTAGAGCCAGGTTCAGCTCGTGATCGGGAAGCAGAACGTGGCGGACATCGCTGCCAGATCCGTACATCACGGCTGGCACATGTCCGGCCCGCCTGTATCTGCGGGCGGCTCCCTTGCCAAAGTCCGTTCTTGCTTGCGCGGCGATTCGTACGTCGGTCGACATCCGGTCTCCTAGTCGAGGTCCATCAAACTGCCCCGGCCAGGTTCAACCAGGTCGATAACGGCGCGGTCTTCGCTTTCCGCGCCCTCGCCGAGGCTCGCCCAGTGTAGGCCCGGCCTCGCGCGCACCCCAAACCGCCGGCGACTGGCTGTGACACGGCGCCGCCCGATCCGACTCACGCGTCCTCAGGTGATGTCAGCCTTGCTCAGCTCGAACATGCTCGTGACCGACCCGTCGGTGAACACCTCGTGGATTGCCTTGGCCACGAGCGGGGCGATCGACAAGATCGTGAGCTGCTCGAAGCGCTGGTCATCGGCGATCGGGAGCGTGTCGGTCACGATCACTTCGGCGATCCCGGACGCAGCCAGCCGCTCAGCCGCCGGGTCACTCAGGATGCCGTGAGTCGCGGCCACAACCACGTCCCGTGCTCCGGTATCGAACAGAGCCTCGGCCGCCTTCGCGATAGTGCCCCCGGTGTCGATCATGTCGTCCACTACGACGCACAGCCGGTCGCGGACATCACCAACGACCTCCAGAACCTTCGACTGGTTGGGAACATCCGGGTCGCGGCGCTTGTGGATGATCGCCAGGGGCGTTCCGAGCACGTCAGTCCACCTCTCAGCCACGCGCACTCGGCCCGCGTCCGGAGACACCACGGTGATGTTCGCCGGGTCGTAGTTGCGCCTCACGTGGTCGGCGAGGTACGGCAGGGCGAACAGATGGTCTACCGGTCCGTTCAGGAATCCTTGGATCTGCGACGTGTGCAAGTCCAAAGTCATGATCCGATCGGCGCCAGCGGCTTGGAACATGTCCATCATGAGGCGGGCGGTGATTGGCTCGCGACCCCTGTGCTTCTTGTCCTGACGGGCGTATCCCAGGAAGGGGGCCACGACGGTGACGCGCCTGGCGGAAGCCCGCTTGGCGGCATCCACCATGATCAACTGTTCCATGATCCACTGGTTGATCGGTGTCGTGTGGCTCTGGAGGATGAACACATCGCAGCCGCGTACAGACTCCTCGAACCTTACGAAGATCTCTCCGTTGGCGAAGTCGTAGGCCGACACGGGACTGAGTTCGGTGCCCAGCTCAGCGGCCACGGCGTTCGCCAAATCCGGGTGGGATCTTCCAGCGGTCAGCAGGAGCCGCTTGTTGGCCGCGAGGGTTATGCCATCGCTGTGATCAACCATCAGGGTTCCACTTCCTCGTCCGAACCTCGCGCCGCTTCCGCAGCCGGACTCCCCGGCCGACGTTTCTCCACCCAGCCTTCGATATTGCGCTGACGCCCCCGGGCCACAGCCAGGGCGCCTGCGGGAACGTCTTCGGTGATAACCGATCCGGCGGCTGTGTACGCGCCGTCGCCGATCGTCAATGGCGCGACCAGCATCGTGTCGCTGCCAATACGCACATCCCGCCCGACCGTGGTGTGGTGCTTGTCGACTCCGTCGTAGTTGACGAAGATCGTCGCGGCGCCGATGTTGGTTCCGGCTCCGATGGTCGCGTCGCCGACGTAGGTCAGGTGAGGAACCTTCGCGCCCGGCCCGATGACCGCGTTCTTGATCTCCACGTACGCGCCAGCCTTGGCGCCTTGCTCGATCCGCGCGCCCGGGCGCAGGAACGTGAACGGCCCGACTTCGGCTCGCGGCCCGATCGCCGCGCCAACAGCATGGACGCGGTTCACGTGAGCCCCGGACTCGACGACGGTGTCCACCAGCGTGCAGTCCGGCCCGACGATAGCCCCCGCGCCGACCTTGGTCGAGCCTCGCAGGATCACGCCTGGCTCCAGGGTGGCGTCGGCTTCCAGCTCGACAGTGACGTCGACGTAGGTGCGGGCCGGGTCGGTCATCGTCACACCCTGGGCCATCCACGCCTCGTTGATCCGGCTTCGCAAGACGGCGGCGGCTTGGGCCATTTGCGCTCGGTCGTTCACGCCGGTGATGTCCGCGGCGTCGGCCGCCGCGATCGCTGAGACTCGCAGTCCGTCGTGCCTGGCGATCGCCACGAGATCCGGCAAGTACTCCTCGCCCTGCGCGTTCTTGGTGGAAAGCCGGCTGATGGCGCTGCGCAGGAACTCCGGGTCGAATGAGTACATGGCGCTGTTAACTTCGTCGATCGCCAGGGTGCCGACGTCGGCGTCGCGATCCTCCACGATGGCTGTCAGGGATCCATCGCCAGCCCGGATCACGCGCCCGTAGCCTGACGGGTCGGCGACCACGGCGCTGAGCACGGTCACCGCCGCGCCGGTATTCACCTGCTCGTTGACCAACAACCGCAGCGTGGCCGGCTTCAGCAGCGGCGAGTCCCCGGACACGACAACGACCGGGCCGCCGCTCCAATCGATGTCCTCGGCGTCCATCTGTCGCAGCGCCATCCGGACAGCGTGGCCGGTGCCGTTCTGCTCCGCCTGGACCACGGGCAGGACTTCGGGCCACTCCTCAGCGAGATGAGCGGCGACTCGATCGCGCTGGTGGCCGATAACGACGACGGTCTTGCCCGGCCGAAGCTGTTCCACGGCCGCGATCACATGCCCGACCAGCGAGCGCCCGCAGATCTCATGGAGGACCTTCGCGGTACCGGACTTCATGCGAGTTCCCTCGCCGGCAGCGAGCACGATGACGGCCGACGGCGCGATCTCCAGCGGCTCTGCTGGCGAGGTTCCGCCGGGAAGCGTCATCTGTCCTCCGGAACGCGCGATCGATGCACGGGCAGAATACCGCCGCGACCGGCCACGACCGAGCCAAGGTAGCTCCGCCGCCAGGTCTCGATCCTGGACTTACAGCTTCAAAGGCTGTCGGGCTGCCATTACCCTACGGCGGAATGGACCCGCGCCAGAGCGGGCCGCTGACAGCAATCTTCGCATCCGGACGCCGGTCGGCCCAAGGTTATCCTTGGTGCTGGAGGACCAACCATGAGTAGTCAACCGCCTGTCCCGGCGAGGCGCGACGCGTGAACGAATCGCTCATCAACGCCGTCGTGGGCATGAACAGGCGGCTCGTGGCGTCCCCGGACGGCTGGAAGGCGAGGGTCATCGGCCCGCCGATCACGATCGACGGCAACACCCTGGACCGCTCTCTGCAGGCCATGCTGTACATCGGAAACCGCTCGGGAATGGCCGACTTGGAGGGTGCGACGGTTCGGCAGCGCCGGGCGCGCCTGAATCAGTCGACCCAGCTCACCATGCCGTTGCGCAGAGACGTCAGAGTCCTTCAGCGAACGATCCCTGGACCCGAGCGGCCGATCCGGATCAGGATCTACCGCACCGGTCGCGGCTACGTCCGGCGGCCGGGGCTGGTGTATTACCACGGCGGCGGCTGGGCGCTCGGTGACCTGAACACCCACGACGGCGGTTGCCGCGAGCTGGCTGCCGCTAGTGGGTGCTCAGTCATATCTGTCGACTACCGCCGCGCACCGGAGAACCCCTTCCCCGCCGGACTGGAAGATGCGATCGCCGCGTTCCGCTGGGTCAGCCAGAACTGCCGCCCCCTATCGATCATCCCCGGCGCCGTCGCCGTAATCGGCGACAGCAGCGGCGGAAACTTCGCCACTGTGGTCGCACAGACGGCCCGGGACGAGGGCTTCCCACCGCCAATCGCGCAGGGCCTTGTCTACCCAGCGGTCGACCTGCGGTTGAACACTCGCTCAGTGGCGCTGTTCGGTGAGGGGTTCTTCCTGACGCTGGCCGACATGGAATGGTTCCGCGACAACTACATTCGTGAGCCCGAACAGATCCTCGACCCCAGGGCTGCACCAGCGATGGCCGAGGACCTATCCGGCCTGGCCCCAGCGGCCGTGTGGACCGCCGGCTTCGATCCTCTGCGAGATGAGGGCATCGAGTACGCGGAACGAATGCGCGACGCCGGGGTCACCGTGACGCATAGGCATTACCCGTCGATGACGCACGGGTTCTTCGGGATGGGGGTACTGCCTGGCGGCGTGGCGCGAGTCCGCGAGATCGGCCGCACGATGAGCGACATGATCCTGAATCAGCTCGTGTGAGTGGGGGGCGGGTCGTCTCCGCAAGCACCATGGCCTGTGCTCGTCTGACCGCTTCTCGCGCGACAGAACCTCGACGTCTCAGCGAGCCGCAGCTGCGAGGAGAAGCTCCGCCGCAAGATCAATGTCATCGTTCGAGATCTCGCCACCTCCGGCCGCCCGTATCGACGCGAGCGCTTGGGCGCGTCGGCGCACGAGCCACAGGTCGACGTGGAGTGCGATGTCACGAGCGACAGAGGCGTCGACGGCGCCAACCTGCGATAGGGCCGCCGGGCGGGTTGCCCCGTCGAAAGTTAGACGCACGATGTCGAGCAGGTCAGTTCCTTGCTTGTCGGCAGAACGGTTCATGACGGCCTGAAGCTTCATGGCGATCAGAGGTCCCGGTTCGGCGACAGGCGTCGTGACCTCCACTAGCTGTCCGCCCGAGCGAATCACCTCGATTGTTAGGTCGGTCGCGGAGTCGTGCGCCCACGCGTGGGCAGCCGCGTAGAGACGATCGCCTGGATCGTCACTGGGCCGGTCGAGCTCAACCTGGCGGACTTCAAGCACGTCGACCCTCACGGCCCCCCACTGGGTGGGCAAGAGGACGGCCGTCGGCTCGACAGGCTTGGCTCCAGCAGCGGCGCGAAGTAGTTCGAGTTGAGACAACTCACCCCGCATCCGGTCTACGACGTCTAGATCGACTGTGGCGCGATACGGGCTCGACAGGCGCGACTGGACCGCGAGCCCACCCACGATGACGGGCGGCTGGCCGATAAGAGCGGACGCCTCCACGACACCTTGGACGAGTGCGGCCATCGCGTCGCCCAGGAATGTCACGCGGCTACCAGACACGAGTCCAGCGATCATCGGGTGTCCAGGCGTCCAGGATCTCCCGGCCCCGACCGACGTCCTGCGCGAGATCGAGCGCGACGAACAACGGATGGGCGAGTGGCCACTCGACATCATCCCTCTCAAGGTCCACTCGGTCCCGTACAACTGTGGACACGGGAGCCACGCGCACGGTCGCCCTCGCCCGCGCGGCGAAGCCTGCTGCACCAAGGAGGCTGGCTGCGCGCCGGACGACCGACTCGTCGGTCACGAAGAAGTCGAGTGCCTGATCAGAGCGAAGCGCCAGTGGCGCACCATAGGCCACTGCGGCAGCGGAGTCGGTCAACGCCCACCCTGACTCGTGCTCAACATCCTCCAGACCCAGTCGCAGGGCCTTGGCCAGGGCAGCGTCGCCGGGGGTAGGGAGCCGGGCGAGGTTGGTGCGCCGCACAGGCCAGCGGTCAGCGACCCTCCAAAACAGGTCGGCACCCGCGACAGCGTTCTTGGCGTCAACCAGGCCACTCCGCCGGAGAGCGGCAAGAATGTCGGAGACAGTGCTCGGGGATCGCCCCAAGACGCGGGCCAACTCACGCACGGCCGTGGCGCGCTCTGGCTCTAGCAAGAGCGCCGTAGCGACTTCCAGCCCGGCTTTGCCACTGAGTGCCTCCGTCCGAATGGCACGCTCTCCTACCGGCTCAACCTCCGCGTCGATCACCAGGCGGTCCGTGCGGAGCGCCAACCTTCCTCGCAAGTCGAAGTAGCCGCCGCGACGCGAGGTGAGCGCCTTGCGTGCCGCGCCAGTTACTCTGTCGGCCGCGACGAGAAGGGCGGCATCAGTCGGCAGGATCTCGGAGAGAAGATGATCGGCCACATCTTCGGTAACCAGCGAGCGACGTTTCACGTGAATCGCGGCTCTGACACCGTCCGGATCCAGCACCAGATCGAACTCTGCTCGGTCGAGGGCGCCCGGGCTCAACTGGGTTGCGATGCCCAACTGCGCGAAAGCGTCAACCACGAGGCCTTCGGTGTCCATGCATCACTCTCTCAGGCGTTCTGTGTTCGGTCAATACCGAACGCCGAACATGACGCGAACGGACGCCATAGCTAGCCCCGGGACTAGTCCGAACGCGACTCACCTCCACCGCTGAAGCGGGTCAAGGGGCGCCAATCTGCCTGTCTAGCGTTTCCCGTAGACGCCGCTAGAGTTTGCTATACGTTGATGGGCAGCGAGCCGTGCGCCTGCGCAGATGACCCCGGCGCCGGTAGCTACCCAGGTGATCGCACAGTTCGCGCCACAGGATCTTGGCCGAGGCTCGACATCCAACACCCTGACTTCCCGTGCCGTAGGCGGGGCTCTTGGCAGGGCCGCTCGGCCAGTGATCGTGACCGGCCTAGTCCAGCGAGCCGGGCACCCATTCGTAGAGGTAGTCCTGCAATCCGACCCCGATGCTCTCGGCCAGCCACTGGCGGACTTGATCGTCAACGCCGTCGGGCGACGCAAGGGGCAGCTGATGCGCCTGCCACCTCGGGCCGTGGTCATTGATTCGCGAGATGCGCGAATCGTCCAGTCGGCGCCGCAGCGCGAAATTCGCGAGAAAGACTCTCTTGCGGGACTGCCCCCGGCGAACCGGACTCGGGCGACCATGACAACCCGGGTCTTCTGGGGGATGACGCGAATCCGGGCCTTTCGCTTGGTGCCCTCCTCCGCCGTGACCTGTGCGAACCGGCTGAATGTCTCCAGGACGTTGGGCTCTGACTGGGCGAACGCATCCTCGATCGCCATGGTCACGCAGGAGTGCGCCAGGTTCCTCGACACGAGGGGGGCGCCGCACTTTGGGCAGAACCAAAGGGGCGGGGCAGGCAGGCGGCAGCACGGCATCCTCTCCACTGGTCGGCGACGCGTGGCGTTGCGCCGTGAACGTCCCCAGTATTCTCGCTGGCCTCATCGCCCGCGCGCCTGCGGCGACGAGAGTCCCCGGGGCCTGTTCGGCCGTCGCCTGCTCCGGCGGACGCGGCGCGGACGCGGCGCGGACTCAGTGGTCCGGGTCCGGGGAATTAGTTTGGCCGCACGGGATGTCCTATGCTTAGTTGTATGGTGCAAGCAACAAAGGGTTCAGCTCGGGCACTTAATGAGAGCCTGGAATCACGCGGCCTCCTGGCCATGTTCAAGATCCTCAGGGCTTCTCACGTGTTGTCTCCCCACGACAACATTGACATCGGCGCGATCAAGCTCGTGTCAGCGCTGAGCGAGCTCGGCCCGTCGCGCCTTGGTGAAGTCGCTCGCGAGGCGCATCTGGATATTTCCACGGCCAGTCGGCACGCGGCGGCTTTGGAGCGGCAAAGGCTCGTAGGGCGTTCGCCTGACCCCGACGACGGGCGGGCTTGCGTGCTCGAACTGACAGCAGAGGGCGCCGACCTGCTGCGCGCCATGCTCGAAAACCGGGCAGCCGCGATCACTCCGGCGCTGCGGGAATGGAGCGCGGCCGACAAGGAGAGCCTCTTCAACCTGCTCATCAGGTTGTCCCACGACATGAACGAGCAGGTCGAGCTGAAGCGACGGAGCCTCGCGTGAGCGCTCAGGACAACGCCACCGTCACGACCAGCCAGGGCGTCACGACCAGCCAGGGCGTCATGACCAGCCAGGGCGTCATGACCCCCCGCCGGTTATGGCTGATCCTGTGCGCGCTGATGCTGACGATGCTGCTGGCGGCCCTGGATCAGACGATCGTGGCGACGGCGCTTCCGACCATCACTTCGGACCTCGGCGGGCTGAACGAACTGTCGTGGGTCGTCACGGCGTACCTGCTCGCCTCGACTGCGAGCACTCCGATCTGGGGCAAGCTGTCCGACCTGTACGGCCGGAAACTGATGCTGCAGTCCGCCGTCGTGATCTTCGTTCTCGGCTCGATCCTGGCCGGCCTGTCTCAGAACATGGGGCAGTTGATCACCACTCGCTCGATCCAGGGCCTCGGGGCTGGCGGCCTCATGGTGTTGATCCTGGCGGTGATCGCCGACATCGTGCCGCCGCGCGACCGCGGGAAGTACGGAGGGCTCTTCGGCGGTGTCTTCGGAATCGCCAGCGTGGTGGGCCCGCTTCTGGGCGGCCTGTTCACTCAACACCTCAGCTGGCGATGGGTCTTCTACGTCAACGTCCCCCTGGGAATCGCGGCGTTCGTGATCCTCGGCGCGGTTTTGCACATTCCCGCGCATAAGAAGCAGCACAAGATCGACTGGCTCGGGGCCGGCCTCCTGGTCGCGGCCGTGGTAACGCTACTGCTCGTTGCGGTGTGGGGCGGCCAGCGCTACCCGTGGGGATCATCCACCATCATCGGCTTGGCAATCGGCAGCCTGATCACGGCCGCCCTGTTCATCTGGCAGGAGCTGCGTCATCCGGAGCCGATAGTGCCGTTGTCGATGTTCCGGCTGCCGGTGATGCGGATTGCGTCCGCGATCGGTTTCGTCGTCGGTTTCGCGATGTTCGGAGCGATCGTGTATCTGCCGCTGTACCTGCAGGTTGTGCGCGGCGCGACACCGACCGTCGCGGGCCTGCAACTGCTGCCGTTGATGGTCGGGCTGCTGTCGACTTCGGTTCTCAGCGGTCGGCTGATCAGCCGAACGGGAAGGTACAAGGTCTTTCCGATCATCGGCACAGCGTTGGCCGGGATCGGCGTTTCCATGCTTTCGCTGGTTACTGCCACGACGGGATATTGGTACATCGCGCTTGCCGCGTTCATCCTCGGATCTGGTTTGGGCAACGTGATGCAGGTGCTGATCATCGCCGTTCAGAACAACATCGACCCACGTCAGATGGGCGCGGCAACGAGCGCGTCCACTTTCTTCCGGTCGATCGGCGCCTCCTTCGGTACCGCGGTCATGGGCGCGGTGTTCACTGCTGCGCTGGCCCAGGAAATCACGGACGCAGTGCCACCGGATCTCGCGGCCCAGTTCAACGGGGCTGCCAACCAGATCACGTCGTCGGTGGGCCAGATCGACTCACTGCCGCCGACAATCCACGACAGCGTTCTGACCGCTATGGCCAACGCGATCGGCGACACGTTCCTGTTTGCCGTGCCGATCATCGTGATCGCCTTCGTGCTGGCGTGGTTCCTGAAGGAGGTTCCGCTGCGCAAGGGCCACGGGCCGACACTGACTGAGGAACTGGCCGAGGACGCCGCCGTACCCATGCCGAGCTTCGAGTAGCCAAGTGGCACCGCAGGTCTGACGCCGCTGCGGGGTGCGCTGATAAGTGCGCCTGAGCCAATGAGGCTCTTCGGAAATGCGTGGGCTGGCGGTCTCTCAACATCTGACTGTGGGGGTCGATTGCGGCGATACCCTGATCCCAGCCATGCGGCCCTTGCCCGTTTCATCCACCCAAGCCTTCGAACCAGTCGGATTCCCCTTGGCGCACCGCCCGGTCAACACCGACACGTGCACGTCGCACTTCTGAGCCGTCATCAACCGCCGCCGCTTGCGGGAGCCACCCGACACTGTCCCAGTCACGAAACCCAACCCTTCGTCTCGTTGATCCTTCCGAGACCACCCGATTCGGTTGGGTAATGAGACGGGGGAAGTTCTTCACGGATTCAGACGCCGAGCACACTCCCAAACGACGCGGAAACCACGAAACCGGGCTAAGCCAGCCGCAGGATCACAACGATTGTCCGGCGAACGAACAAGTCGACGAACTGGCGGCTGCGGGAGAGCGCAACGACCAAGCCGTAGTCTGCGACTGTGACCGACAGCCCTGACCCCGCCGCCTACCGGCCAGCGCGCACCCGAGTCCGGATGAGCGGCCAGCAGCGCCGCGAGCAGCTGATCACGGTCGCCCGGCACCTGTTCGCCCAGAAGGGCTACGAGACCGTGAGCGTGGAAGAGATCGCAGCCGAAGCGCAGGTTTCCAAGCCCGTCGTGTACGAGCACTTCGGCGGCAAGGAGGGCCTCTACGCGGTGATCGTTGACCGCGAGATGAACACGCTCCTGGACACGATCACCAGCGCCTTGACGGCCGGTCACCCCAAGCAGCTCCTGGAGCAGGCTGGGCTCGCTCTGCTGGACTACATCGAAACTGACACCGACGGCTTCCGGATCCTGGTCCGGGACTCGCCGGTGTCGGTGAGCACCGGGAGTTTCGCCAGCTTGATCCTGGACGTCGCCGCGCAGGTCGACCACATCTTGGCGGAGCAGTTCCGCGAACGCGGATTCAACCCGAAGCACTCGCAGATGTACGCACAGATGCTCGTCGGCATGGTGGCGCTGACGGGACAGTGGTGGCTCGACGCGCGGCGCCCGAAGAAGCGGGAGGTCGTCGCGCACCTGGTCAACCTGGCCTGGAACGGGCTCGGCCATCTAGAGCAGAAGCCGCGACTGTCAGCGCCCGAAACATGACCGCGAGCGCTGGGTCGGCAGCACGCTACGAGGTTGACCGCATCACCGCCGAGTGGCGCCAAGAGCGGCCTGACCTGGACCCGATTCGCAAGCGCGCTTTCGCCGAGCTGGCAGCCCGGATGAGTCATGTCGACGCCAGCCACGCCGCCGTCGCTAGCCCGAAGTTTCGAGGCCTAGACGCGTACCAAAACACACACTTTGAGCGACGGCCGACCGGCCGTTCACCCATGACCAGGTGTGCACGGAACCCGGGGCGGCTCAGCGGATCAACAACTTCGAGAACGTGTCCAGAATCCTTGACACACTCCAGAGCCCATTTCCGGACTCATCGAGGAGGGCGTGTCGTGAGTTCCCGACATCGAAGTCTTCCGCCCCGATGAACCCAAATTGAACATGAACCCCAATACCAACACATACGTCACGATCGTGACGATGACGACCGCGAATCTTGGCCAAGGCAGGCCCGAGTAGCCATATCGACTCACTGCCAACATCACCAAAGCGGTGAGCACAACATCTGCGGAGCCGCGTCCAGCGCTCACAGCCGCCGCGTACGACCCGGTCGCGCCAGCGGTCACAAGGAAGAACACCAACAGCAACGCGCTCATGACCAACGTGGTCCAGATGGCCGCCCGAGAATTCCTAGCACGCCTTCGAATCTGCTCTGATTCCGGTGGCGCTGAAAGCGGTGGCCCGGTCGGCGGCGGTAGCTGCTCGATTCCACCCATGGTTTCGCCTCCTTGAGGTGTGTCCGACCCAAACTGTCATAACCAAACCCCGTAGTCCGCCCATTGGCATCAACCGACCGGATCGGCGCGCCATCTGCGGCCCTAGTGTTGACCGCCAGGCTGGCTGAGGATGATGCCGTCACGGTGGGCTGATCTTTCAGCGACGCGAGGGCCGCGTCGGACCCCGACGAACACGGCCCTCGGAACCCGACGCTGCGGCTCAAGCTCGAAACTGTCTACCAATTCACACCCGACAAGCAAGACCGCGTCGCTGCCTTCATCGAAGGCGCACTCCTCCGCCACCAAGCCCGCCAATCCCCCGCGGCCAAGCCATCTGAACGGGCCAGAACTACGGCATCACCGGCACGAGGTCTGGTCCGTCAACCCGCAGTAGTGCTTCCTCACCCGCCTCGTCCAGCACGGCCAGCGCTTCACCGCGCCACACGGCTCGGACAGCGACCTCAGGCAACTCCCACCTTCCGGTCTGCTCACCCCCGAGCACGCGGCGCACTGAAGTCTCACACACCAGCACCCAGCCGCCAGCGTGCTCGAAAACGAAGATCAAATCTTCGTCCGTGCTGACCTCAACAACGGGCTCATCGCTCTGAAGTCGCGGGAGACGAATCAGCTCACGGGCCGACCACAAGTAGGAGGACTCGGCTCCGAACCCGAACGCGATCGGTCGCCAAGATGGCTCTTCGTAGGTCCACTCGTGCCTGCCATCCATCGCGACGGTGACCGTTGCGCGAAGCGACTCCCCTCCATCGGCCACACACACTCGAAACCAGCGACAGCCAGCGACGAAAATCGTCTCTGTTTCCACGACCAGCCTCAATTCGTTGGGAACGCAGTGATGAATCTGACCGCGCCGTCGTAATCGACACCCCACGATGCGGTGATGTCGAACGTCCTTCCGCTAGGACCGGTCATCGGACCACGCACAAGGAACTTGGTACCGATCTGCTGCCCTGTGCCATTCAACATTGGAACGGAGCTCGAGGCGCTACCGAAGTTCGAAGTGAGGTGACTTCGGAGCGCAGCATCCATCCCTGGTTCATCGAAGCCCAAGCGGTCAGCGAAGATCCCCGCCTTCGCTGGATCCTTCAGGAGGTAGCCAGGCTTGCCGCTCGGAACCGTGACCCGCGCCGTGTCAAGCAGATCACCAGCCGCGTTGCCCACAAAGCGGGGCGCGCGCCAGGTTCGTACCGCGTCGATGCCTTTGCCGGCGAGCTTGCCGAGCAGTTGGATGCCTTTGCCGACGACCTTGCCCAGGCCGGGGATGACGATCGTGGCCGCCAGCGCACAGTATCCGATGCCCTCACCGCTCGCGCAACGCTTGGCGTCGTTGACGCCGACTACCTCGGCGACCACGTTCACCGTCCCCTCCCACACGGCATTGGCTTCAGCGGGCTCAAGGTCCACGCAGTACGACACACCGGCGCAGCGGGAGAACCCCTGGCCCTCGGGGACGACAGGCTTGACGACCCCAAGCTTGACTCTCCCCGACACCCCAGATACTGGTGAACGATTACCACGCGCGGTGCGCTGGCCCTGACCATCATCGCCACTGAACCAGCTTGTGACCGCGTTGTAGGCGTTC
>JAUYJT010000066.1 GCA_030700225.1 Candidatus Nanopelagicales bacterium
AACAGCTTCAGACAGAGACCCCCCCCCAGCGGAATCGGGACCATCAAGATCGGGCTGCCCATCCTCAGCGGCGGCCGGCGAAGACACGCCCACGCCAGCAGCAGGCGGCGCCGACAACAAGCCCACGACCAAAGCCCCACCGACCACAGCCATCAACAGCGGCAAACCGCTCCACCGAGCCGAACCAGCCATCCCACGCCCCCAAACCCCGAATCCCGAAAGCGGACAGCGATCATTAGAACACGCGCGGACACCACCACCCGGCACCACCCAAGAAACGGCGTGTCCCCCACCGCCCCCACCGTCGCGGCCAGGGCGCGACGGCCGAGGCGGAGCTACCCGCCGGCGAAAGGCGGAAGCACGTCGACGACCGCGCCGTCAGGCAGCGACTCGTCATCGGACGCTCCGACTCGACGACCGTCGATAAGCAGAGTGCAGGTTGCCAGAACCCGGCCGAACCCCCGGAGCGCGCCCGCAGAGGGCCGCGGGTGAGACTTCGGAGCGAAGAAGCACAATCCACAGCGCGGTTCGGAGAGGAAACGGCTATGACCTACAACGGGCACGTAAGACCTGGTGGCGCTGCGGCGGTCCGTGAGCTCGCCGGCATCGTAATCACGAAGATGGCCGTCGGCGCCATGGGCAACAACGTGTACCTAGTCCGCGATCGCGATACCGGTGCCCAGCTGCTCATCGACGCGGCAGCGGAACCGGCGCGGATCTTGGACTTGATCGGACCCGACGGACTCGTCGGCATCGTTACTACGCACAGCCACCCGGACCATTGGCAGGCTCTAGCGGATGTGGCCGCCGCGACCCGCGCGGTGACGATGTCGCCAGCCGCAGACGCGCCACTGATCCTCGTGCCCACAGCGGTATTGCTGCGCGACGGGGACGAGGTTGAAGCGGGATCGTCGAAACTGAGGGTGATCGAGCTTCCAGGCCACACGCCTGGCTCGATAGCGCTGCTCTACGACGACCCGGACGGCTACCCTCACGTCTTCACGGGCGACAGCCTCTTCCCAGGTGGTGTCGGCAAGACCTGGTCCGACGAGGACTTCCGCCGCCTACTTGGCGAGGTGACCGAGCACCTGTTTGATCAGCTTCCCGATGAGACGTGGGTGTACCCGGGTCATGGCGACGACACGACTCTGGGCCGAGAGCGCCCGCATCTGGGCGATTGGTCCGCACGCGGCTGGTGAGGCTACTGCCCGACTAGCCCACTGTCGATCGCGGTTATCGCGGCCGGGCCTAGCAAGACGATGAGTAGCGACGGCAGTATGAAGAACACCAGCGGCACCGTGATCTTCACTCCGATCTTCTGTGCGGACTCCTCGGCTGCCTGCAAGCGCTTGACCCGGACTTCGTCGGCCTGGGCCCGCAACACTTTCCCCAAGGGCAAACCGTCTCTGGTCGCCTGAATCACCGCGGCGGCGAAGGCTCTGACTTCGGGCACGCCTGTTCTGGCGGCCAGAGCCTTGAACACCGCTGCACGGCCATTGCCGACCCGCAGCTCCTGGTTGGCCCGCCGCAACTCCTCCGCCAAAGGCCCGCTTGCCCTGGCGGCCACCTGGGACAGCGCCGCATCGAAGGCCAGGCCCGCTTCCACGGTGATCGTCAACAGATCCATGATGTCCGGCAGGTCCCGCCTGATCTGTTCCTTGCGCTGATGGCCGCGGTGGTGCAGGACAAGGTTGGGCAGGAAGTACGTCGTCCCGGCCAGTACTGCGATGGACAGAGACGCGGCTCTGCCATCCCTGACCCATAGCGCCATCGACGCCAGCCCCGCTGCGGCACACCCGAAGGCCGCGAGCGCGCGGAAGGCAAGGACCTGGTCCAACGTCCAGGCGGCGCCAGTCGCATCGATCTGTCGCTCGAGCAGGGACATTTCCCTCCGCGAGGTAGCCCTGCGGCCGATTGACACCAGCCTCGACGGCGACTCTCCGGACTCGCCCCGCGGACTGGCTGGTACCAGATACTCAGCGGGCGCCGCAGTTCGCCGAAGCTTGGCCACGAAATCAGCCGTGGGATCTGGCGAGCCCGGCACAACGGCCAGCGCCGCCAGCGTGATCGCCGCCACTACCGCGACGAGACCGGCGGCGAGCATGACGCCCACCTAGACCTCCACCCGAACCAGCTGACTCATCCAGGCCACTCCGGTGACCATCAACAGCGCCCCAGCGGCGGTCAACGCCAATCCAAGCGGGGTCGTCACCAGAAGTTCGACGTAGTCGGCTCTCACGAGGAGTAGGTAGACCACCAACCCCGCTGGCAGCAGTCCAATTATCCAGGCGGACAGGCGCCCCTCGGCTGAAAGGACCGCGGCCTGGCGGCGAACACGCGCGCGCTCGCGCAGAGTCGCTGATGTGGTCCTGAGAATCTCGCCCAGATTCCCGCCCATCTCTCGGTTGATCCGAACTGCCATCACGACCCAGGAGAACTCCGCCGAGGCCATCCGCTCAGCCACGTCGGACAGCGCATCTTCTCGCGCGCGTCCCAGGCGCATCTCCGCCAAGGCGCGAAGAAGCTCGTCCCGCATAGGCCCTTCGGATTCCCCGGCAACAAGCTCCAGAGCTTGAGGCACTGAGTGAGACGACGCCAAACTGCCAGCGATCATCTGGAGCGCGTCCGGAATAGCCTCGGCGAATTGCGTTCGCCTGCGTCGAGCACGGAACCGCAGGGCAGCGTCGGGCATCAGCCAGCCGATTACCGCCCCTGCCGCTACCGGAGCCATCCTGAAGCCACCCACTACTGCGAAGGCAAGCGCCACTCCAGCCGCGACGCCCGCGCGAGCCAGAAGCCAATCGGGTACTGCTACCGATACTGCCGCCTCATTCAGGCGGCGTGTGGCCTTCTGCTCGACGCGACCACGGCCCGCGACCCAGCTAGCTGATCTTCTTGCGGATTCAACGATCCGCCCGCCGCCTCCCGCCATTACCGGAGCCGCCGCAGCAGCCCTGGCGCCTAGACGCTCAGCGATTCTGTCTGCCATCGGACCCGCGGTCGGCCGACTCAGCGCCAGCATCGCCAGCGTGAATACCGAGGCGAATAGCAGAGCCAGGAACGCCCCGATCGGCCAAACAACAGCCGCGCTCATTGTTCAGCCCTCTCGAAGACAGCGTCATCGACTTCGACGCCGCAGGCAACTAGCCGGCCGGCGAACGAGGGACGTAACCCAGTTGGGCGCAAATGTCCGAGCGGCTTGCCCCGGCTGTCCACCCCGGCGCCGAAGTCGTGGAGGAATATGTCCTGCATGGTTACGACTTCACCCTCCATGCCGACAACCTCGGTCACGTGCGTCATTCGGCGCGACCCGTCGCGGAACTTCTGAAGGTGCAGGATGATGTCAACGGCGGAGGCGATCTGCTGACGTACTGAGCGGGCAGGCAGGTCGATCCCCGCCAACGCCACCAACGTCTCCAGCCTGGCGATGGCGTCCCTGGGGGAGTTGGCGTGGATTGTCGACAGGCTTCCGTCGTGACCAGTGTTCATGGCCTGAAGCATGTCCAGCGCGGCCTCGTCGCGAACCTCGCCCACCAGGATGCGATCGGGCTTCATCCGCAGACTGTTCCGCACAAGATCCCGGATAGTGACAAGGCCCGAACCCTCGGCGTTCTCGGGTCGAGCCTCCAGCCGCACGACATGCTCCTGGTTCAGACGCAGCTCTGCCGAGTCCTCGATGGTCACGATCCTCTCGGCGGCCGGGATGAAGTCACTGAGCACATTCAAGGTCGTTGTCTTGCCCGCGCCGGTAGCCGACGAGATCAAGATGTTGAGCCGACCTGTCACACACGCGTCGAGGAAACCGGCGACTTGCACAGTGAACGTCTTGAACGCGATGAAGTCGGCGGCAGTGAACGGGTCGGGGTTGAACTTGCGAATCGTCAGCGTCGGTCCATCGGGTGAAACCGGCGGGACGGTGGCGTTCACTCGGGAGCCATCGGGCAGCCTTGTGTCGGTGAACGGCTGCGCCTCATCTACCCGTCGGCCCATGCGCGACACAATTTTCTCGATCGTGCGGCGCAAGTGATCTTCGTCTGAGAACTCCGCCGCCACCCGCGTCGACCGGCCGTGCTTCTCGACGTAGATGTGATCATGGCGGTTCACCATGATTTCCGTGACTTCCGAATCGCGCACGTAGGGCTCGATGGGGCCGTAGCCAAGAATGTCATCCGCGATCTGCTGCGCCATTTGATGACGGTCCAAGTCCGTCATGGGGCAGTTCGATCTGGAGATCACTTCGGAAAGGGTCGACCGAACTCTGCCCACGAGGTCGTCTTCTGTCATTCCCGCGTCGAACAGAGCCGGACCCAACTCCTTCATCAGCTCGAGGTGGACCGTCTGCCTGATCACTCCCGAGGATCTGATCTCTACCACTGGCTCCGGGGTGTCCAAACTCAGCAGCGCGGGGCTTGGACGCTCCCTCTGGATTCTCGCCAACCGCTCGCGCAGGGTGGACGGTTGATCGCTCATGCGACGTCCCTGCGTCGCTGCCACCAGCGGCGGCGGCGCGGTCGGATGCTCGCCCGACTCTCGGGGATCACTGGCCTACCAGCGGCCATCTCGGCGAATTCGGCGATGGCCCGCGACACCGGGTGCCCGGGGTCACTGGAAACCAGAACGTCGCCATCCACCTGGGATGCTGGCACGTCCGGCGAAGAAGGTATCCGGCAACTCACGGTGGACCCAACTACGCCTTCGATCTGCCCAACAGTGAGTCGAACGTGAGAATCGGCTCTGTTGCAGACCAGCTGCCGCTTGGCTAGTGGGAACTGCAGCTCGTTGAGCGTGTGCCATGCGATACCCAGGTTCTTCAAGCTGAGCATGTCGAGCGTCGTCAGGACGATCAGTAGGTCCGAAACGTCGAAAGCGGCCAGCACCGATGGCCTCAAGGTGGGCGGGGTATCAACAACGACAAACGCGAAATCCTGCGCGAGCTGCTCCAGCACGGCACGGATCGTGTCGTCGGCCATGTCGTGTCCTGTGTCCGGATCGTTCGGAGCCGGAAGGTAACGCAGACCGGATGAGTGACGGCACATGATCGCCGCCATGCTGGCGCTATCCACGCCGACCCGCTGCGCCTCGACAATGGAGTGTTCTGGCTCGACGTTACCCAAGGCAGTCGCCACGTCCCCGAACTCCAGATCCAGATCCACGAGCACTACCGACTCGCCCTCCTGGGCCAAGTGGACGGCCAGGTTCGTCGCCAGAGTTGTCTTGCCGGCGCCACCCTTGGCGCTGAAGACAGTCATGATCCGACCACGGTCCGCCGCTGGGGCCGGTTCGCCAGCCCCCGCAGCGCGAGCAAGTTCCGCGGAAAGCTGTGTGCACCGGGCCACTGCCGCCGAGACCTCACCAAGATCCCGCGTAGGCACGACGTCGCGGATACCCGCCCGAATGGCTGAGGCCAGGACGGCCGAGTCGACACGGGCGCGGACAAGTACGAAGGAGACCAGCGGCCGCTTGACCCGGTAGTCCGAAGCCATCGCCAGGGCCGCGTCTTCGTTCAGACTTGGCCCCAGCACGACAACGTCCATGCCCGTTGGCGAGGAGTCCAGCACCTGGCGCAAAGTCATCAGGCTCTCCACCATCGCCGTCCCCCTGCCCGCCGCCACCTGGAGTGAGCGGGCGGTAGGCAGGTCAAACTCGACAACCGTTGGCACTAGTCCCCCTAATCGAACAGGTTCTTGTCAGTGACACCCCGGGTCCGGGTGGACACGACGGAATCCTGGGTCAGCAGAGCGAAGTACAGATCCCCGGCGGTCTGAGCGAACACGAGCTTCTGTGCCTGAGCTTGGTTGACCGACAAAGTCAGGATCGCCGCTGGCACGGGCTTGTCGTCCCCAGTGCCTGAGGCCGTTGCCACCGCCGTAGTGGGTCCGACGGCGGCGACGTCAACCCTGTCCAGCAGCACTCTGGTAATCCGGTCCCCTCCGCTGCCAACCACGGTCGCCAGAATCGCGACCTGCGAGCCAGGCCTTACGAAGCCCGCGACCCGTTCCGGATCGTCCAAGCGGACACTGACTCCCAGGTGCTCCTTCTTGATTGGCAGGCCGCCAGCGGACGCGGACGACCCGATCATCGCCTGCTGAACTACTTGACCGGGGAGGATCGGAACCGCGACAACCTGACCCGCCATCCCGCCGAGGTCCGCTAGGGCGCCTTCGGGAACGGCGCTGCCGGGTACCTGCCGCACCTCGAAGGAGTCGCGCGCCTGAGCGACCGGAGTCCCAACGTCGACCGCCTCGCGGGCCACGAGAACCGTACTTGTCTCCACAGAACTGGAAGCCTGCTCCGCGACCGACTTCGACCAGAATCCAATCAGCACGACCGCAAGGGTCGCGAGCGCCAAAGCTCCGGCGAGCGCCTGCCTTCTTGTCACGTCAAGTCCCCCCGATTCCCAGCCACAGCCGAGGTCGTGAGTTGACATTAGGCTCAGCCGGGCGCTCCTGTGAATCAGTCGTTTGGTCAGGAGTTCAGCGCCATTCGGGCGACAGAACGGTCGGCCTTTCGGATGACGCACAGAATCATTGGTCTGGACCCCAACTCACCCGATGTGCGAGCGCGGAAGGGTGCCTAGCCTTCGATCTGGGGGCCGAGAGGGTCCATTCGGCCGAGGGGGGGTCATGGCTACACGTGCCGACGTCCGCGGAGACCGGGGCGGAGTCGCCGTCGAATTCGCGCTAATCGCGCCCATCCTCATCGCTCTTCTCTTCGGCGTTATCGAGTTCTCACTGCTGCTTCGAGACCACGTGGCCACGACGTCGCTCGTGCGCGCGGGGGCACGCACAGCGTCTTCCATGCCGCGCAGCTCGGACATGGTCGCCAGCACTGTCGCGGCCATGGAGCGAGCGGGCAGTGCTCTGCCCAAGAACGCTTACGAGGAACTGTGGATCTACCGCGCCAGGGCCGACGGCGCACCTCAAGACGGCAGCTTCGAGACCTGCGACACCGAATGCGTCAGATACACCTGGGATGACGACGGCCAATTCCGCCGCAGTACCGGGTCTGACTGGGATCCGGAGACGGTTAACGCATGTCCCGGTGACCCGGAAGCCGACAGCGTCGGTGTGTACCTGAGAGCTGAGCACAGGTGGCTCACGGGGATGTTCACTGATTCCACGACGGTCGCCGACCACTCTGTGATGCGGTTCGAGCCAGTCGCGACGCTGGCTGGGGCGATTCCGTGCCGGGCGTGACCTGGCGAGCGAGCGACTCCGACGGGGTCGTGGCGGTCTGGTTCGCTCTGCTGGTTGTCGTGCTGTTCGGGATGGCCGCGATCGCCGTGGACTTCTCGCGCTGGTACGTCGAGTCAGAGCGCCTGCAAAAGACGGCGGACGCTGCGGCTCTGGCCGGAGCGGCCAGCCTGCCGGGTGACCCGCCGACGGCGGACCGGATCGGTCGAGACATAGCGCGAGCGAACCTTCCCGCTCTGAACGGCGGCTCCGCGACCTACTCCAGCCAGCTCGGCCGCCGTCCGACACAGCTCAAGGTGACGATCACACGGCGCTTCGACAACTTCTTCGCCGGGCTTCTTGGCCTGACCGAGACAACGGTCACCCGCGATGCGACGGCTGAATACGCCGGACCGCTCCCCATGGGCTCGCCTTGTAATGTCTTGGGACACAAGCTGCCTGGTGAAGTCGACAGGTTCAACCGCAACTGCGTCGGCATGGCCAATCTGTGGGCCGTGATCTCCGGACCGTCGGTCAACAAGGCGCGCGGTGACGCGTACGGGGCCGCATGGTGTCTGAAACCGGATGATGGACTTGGAATCGACGGATGCGACCGTACCGGGACACTCGCATCCCCTGGCCGCAATCTCGAATACGATGCCGACGGCTACGCCTACATCGTTCGCGTGAGCGCCCCCGGCGAACTCCGGCTCGAAGGCTATGACATCGGTTTCGTGCCGCAAGGGCACCGCTGCGATCTATCTCCCGGCCTGACGAGCAAGCCGCACCCCACGAATCGATACGTCACCAGCCAGAAGGACGCGAACGTCCGGTACGCCACAGGCACGTCCGCGTACTGCGCCGGAGACGTTGGATCGAGAAGCGATGGGTCGGGCACGAACGAACCGGTACGCACGGTCGTCACGGTCCGAGCACCGTCGCCAACTCCGTGGGCGCCGTTCGCGGGCGATCCTGTCTGCGTACTGGACCTGCCCGGCTGGAACTCAAGCACACCGCGCAGCGCCTTGGCGTGGGGCGGCGACGATCTCCTCCAGCGCACCTACCACAGGTGGGCGGATCTGTGCGGACACGGAATCAGCGTGCAGCCTGGTGAGGACTGGGTGATTCAAGTTCAGGCTCCCCGAGGCGGCGCGCAGAATGTCTACGGGTTGCGGGCCCTGATGTCCGGTCAGGACGACAACGTCCAGCTCTTCCCAGCGGAACGATTCTCCGTCCTCACCAGCGTTCCCGGTGGCACGAGCACATCGAAGTTCCTTCGCCTGGACTCCGGCGCCGCCGGGCACACACTCACGATCAAAGGATTCGACATCGGCGATGCCGTGCTCCCGGTCACGGCGACTGTGCTGCAACCAGACAGTGATGTGCCCTATCCGCGATGTTTCGGCTCCGGCCCAGTGAGCGGACCGCTCCCCAATTGTTCGATCACAACCACGCGATTCCGCAACGGCGGACGCTGGCAGACCATTTCCATCCCGATTCCGACTGACTACAAGTGCCGGGACGATCGGGATCACGGCTCCTGCTGGCTGCGTCTGCGCTTCGATACCGCCGGGGACCAAGACGACACGACAACGTGGACCGCCAGCCTGGACGGGCAACCTGTACGAATCATCGAATGACGCCTCCTCTCCGCAGATCGCGGCACACAAGTGCCGTTGAGAAGCCGAGTGGCGATCTCGCTGCGGGCTCGACCGAGACTGAAGTTGCGACGCCTCGACCCGCGCCCCACGTGCCACCGCAGAAACGGCCGCTCCGCACAGAAGCGCCCTTTAGGGTACAGGCGCGCCCGTTGTAACGGTCGCGTCCTTTCGAAACGGGCGCGTTTGTCGGGAACGGCAGCTTCTGCGGGGGGGATGCCGGGGGGCGGGCGGCGGCTGGGCAGCGCGAGCGTCGACGGCTCAGGACTGCCGAGATGGAGCTGTGGGTCCAGTCTCGACGGCCAGGCTTCGAATCCTGCGAAGTCGGGAATCCAAATCCGATCGGCCCTGTCCCGCGGGTTTCCTGATCGCCTCCTGTTCGTCGCCCGGGGAAGGCACTGTGCGGCTCTGGTCGGTGAACGCGCGAGCAGCGCGGGCACTGCGGCCAGCGCTCGCCATCCTGTGAGAGTGCCCCGGCGCGACTTCGTCCACCTCACCACGGGCTCTGGCGAGGCTCGCTGCCCACACTCCGACCTCTGGCAGCCTCAGTGCCGTAGCCAATGTCGGGCGGCGACTGACATCGGCGACGCCATGAGCCGCCAGATAGGAGCGGACCAAAGGCGCACCGATCTTGTTGACGGCCAGGCACTCTGGATGCAAGCCGAGAACCATGCCCACGAAAGCCAGGGTCCCGGTGTCGTCTCGGGTGGCGTCAACCCGGAACAGCCCCGTGTGTCGCAGGAACGACATCACAGTCCCGGCCATCTCCACGGCCTCGGAACTTGCCATCACGTCGATGGGCGCACCATAGCCCCGGGGGCCGGAATTCGGCTGAGATAAGTAGGCACGGGACCGCAACACCGACCCTGAGGCGGCCACCCCCGTGACACGCACTTCTGGACCATGCCCCGGATAGCTCTTGGGCATCGCCCAGCCTGATGTCGCACGCGAGCCGAGTAGCGCACCCCGGCCCTCCGAGACAGGCACTCCGGCTGCCTTCGCCACGCCCCGCTGAGCCTCAGGATCATCGAACAATGCCGGATCCAAGTCGCCCGCCAGATGAACAGAACCACCCGACTTCAGGCGAACTCGCTGAAGCTCGGCCGCCAGCGCTGGCGGCGCTTCGACCGCTACGACCCCGGGCCCGATATCGCCAGCCAGCCTGTTGACGTAAGGAGGACGTCCCCGGCCCAGGTCGATGATCGTCTCAGCCACGTCCCGGTACGCGAGACTGCGTACGACTGCCGCCGCCGCTTCACTACGCGTCGTCGGATCCGAAGTGTGCAGGCGCGCCCTCACTCCGAACCGCCTGATCGCCGCCGCCCAGACATCGCCGACCTCCCATGGTCCAACGGAAGCGAAGATCACTTCAGGCCCGTGCCTGTCCTCGGTTCCAACAGTGGTCGCCCGAGAGGGCCTACCGACGCGTGGAAGGTGAGCGGACCCCCCAATCCGCCCACCTTCTCCCCCGTTGACCATCGAAACCGATCAGCCCTCTCCAGGACAGGCACTGCCATCGGCCGAGGCCACGCACGCCTGAACGGAATCAAGTTGATCGCGCACGGCGCCCCCCAGGACGAAGACGATGAGCGCGATCACCGCACCGATCCCGGCCACGAGCAATCCGTATTCGACAGCCGAGGCACCATCCTCGTCGCGCCGCAAACTTCCAACCATTGCGATCCCTTCGGCACCAATCTTCGCCGGCAGAACCTGCCGGACGGACCGGAACTTCGCGTCCCGATGAGGCAAGACTGCCGCCAACCCAGCACCCTGCGCATCACCCTAAGCGCCAGACTCAGATGGTTTCTTAGACGACGCTGCCCGTCATCCGTTCGGACGACTTCCCGCGTCCGCGCGCGGCTGAGGCGGCTACAGCGGCCACGGCGGCTACATGGGTTGCGCCAGAATCCCCTTCCGCAAGGCCAGCATGATCGCCTGCGCCCGGTTGTTCGCTCCCAACTTCGTGTAGATCCGCCCGACATGAGTCTTCGCGGTGGACTCCGAAACGTTCAGTCTCCTTGACACTTGAGATACCGAGAGTCCTTCCGAAACCAGCGACAGCACTTCGTGTTCCCTCGCGGTGAGACGGGGACCTGATTGCTCGCGCAATGCCGCACCGAGGTTAGTCGCCACGAAGCTCATCGGTCTCGCGACAGCCGCTTCCAGAGCGTTCAGTAGCTCTGACATGGGCTGATCCTTACAGATCACGGCGTTAGCGCCGGCGTGGACCGCCGCCAGTGTCAACCGGTCGCTCGGCCACATGGAGAAGACAACTATCCCGGCTTCCGGGGCAAAGGCTCTGGCGGCCTCCGCGACACTCAACCCATCCCCATCAGGCAGCCTGTGATCAATAACCGCGACGTCCAGACGGCTCAGACCCGCCAAGATCCTGTACGACGCACCGACCGTCGCGCACTCAACTGCGGTGTAGCCGACATCCGCCAAGGCCTGGCGGACCCCCCACCTGACGACATCGTGATCATCAACTACCAACGCGATTCGTTCGCTCATCCCGCTCAACTCCCTCTCTGCGATATCTGGCCCCGCGACTCACCGTCGCCGGGGCGGACAAACTGACGTCAACTTGAGTTCCACCCCCGGGGCGTGCGGTGACACACAACGCCGCTCCGATCGCCATCGCTCGCTCACGCATGATCGTCATGCCGTGGCCAGTCGCCAGATCCTCCGGGAGCCGGGTGCTTGGCGGCCCAATCCCGTCGTCGGCGACACACATGGTTGCCGACGGAGGGTCAATGCGTAGATCCACCCAGAGGTTCCGGGCCGACGAGTGGCGCTGAACGTTGTTCAGCGCTTCTTGAGCTATCCGCAGCAGCTCTAGCTCCGTTGCGCCGTCGAGACGCCGCGATGCCTCGCTCAGCGACAGGCACGCCGTCATGCCCGCCGAGTCGGCCACCTGACGAGAATGATCAGCCAGAGCCGTGGCCAGGCTGACGTCGGCCAGCCCGTCGTCTCTGAGGTCCGAGATGCACCGACGCAGCTCCCGCAAGATCCGGCGGGCTTCCGATCCCATCTCGGTCGCTTCGTTTCGAGCGCCAACCGGTGACGGCATCGATGCCAAGCTGTCGGCGCGAAGAGCCAAGCCTGCTAGGTCCTGTGCCACCCGGTCGTGGAGTTCGCGTCCAAGACGTCGCCTCTCAGCGCTCGCTGCCGTTGCTGCCGCGGCGGCACGCATTCCCATCCCCACCCCCACGACCGCCCCCACCATGGCCACCGTGAGGCCGCCACCAAGACCCAACAGCGTCCATGAGTGCTCCACGATCTCGCGGGGCCATGGCGCCCACCACCACCCGGCGAACAGAAAGACGGCCTCGATAGCGACCACGGCAACAGCCCAACGGCGTCCCGCCCCGAAAACCGCGGCTATGGGTGGGATCAGCAGATACACCCCCGGCGCCACCGACTCCGCCGCCGGCAAGCACGCCAAGGCGGCTACAGCAGCCCCCTCCATGACCACACTCGGGCCGCGCACGATTGGCGCCCACCGGATGGCCAAAGCGTCAGTCACAGATGCGACAACCGCGAGTGTCCCGATCATCCAAACCGACGGCCAGTACATCCGGCCAGACGCCGCCGCAGCGGCAACCGCGACCATCACTCCCGCGGCTCGAAGTAACAAACTCGAGCGGCAAACCCACGCCCCCGCAAGCACTCGGCGATCCCCCTGCCCCCGTCCAGCACGCGGCACCGCCCCCTGCGGCGCCACCCGAACGGCCTAATGCTAACTCCGTACTGAAGACACGAGGCGCAGTCTTCCCGCAGTTGTGATTGTCTCCACACGGTCGTGCTGTGACTCTTCGCACAACTCGGGGAAGTCAGGAGTCAGGAATCATCTCGCGCAGGAGATCGGCGAGCGATCGCAGTGCTTTGCCACGGTGACTGATGGCGTCCTTCTCGGCACTGGTCATCTCCGCCGCGGTCACCGCGAAGCCCCCCGGCACGAAGATTGGGTCGTATCCGAATCCCCGCTCTCCGCGCGGGGACCGCGCCAAAACTCCCTCCGCAACGCCCTCGACCACGCGCATGTCAACGATGCTGCCATCTTCGCCTGGTACTGCCACAGCGGCCGCACACGCGAAGTGAGCTCCGCGTCGTCGATCCGGAACGTCCCGCATTTGATCCAGGACGAGCCTGACGTTCGCGGCGTCATCACCGTGACCACCGGCCCACCGCGCGGAAAGCACACCCGGCATCCCGTTCAGTGCGTCCACGCACAGCCCGGAGTCATCCGCCACAGCGACCAGACCGGTAGCCGCCGCCACAGAAACCGCCTTGTGCATGGCGTTCTCGGAAAACGTCGCCCCAGTCTCGGGTACCTCCGGCAAGTCGGTGAACGCCTCCGGGCCCCGGACCACGGCATCCAGGCCCGCGGCAGCCAGGATGCGTCGCAGTTCCTCAATCTTCTTGGCGTTGCGCGACGCCAGCACGAGCTCCATCAGAGTCAATGACTCAAGGCCTGGCGCTGCAGCAATGTCAGCTCAGCGCATCCTGACGCGGCCAGGTCCAGCATCGTGTCCAGCTCAGTCCGGTCGAAGGGGTGCTGTTCCGCCGTGCCCTGGACTTCCACGTAGCGGCCGCTACCGGTTATGACGACGTTCATGTCGGTGTGGGCGTTCACGTCATCGTCATAGTGCAAGTCCAGCCTGGCCTCACCCTCGACAATCCCGACGCTCACAGCGGCGACCGAGTCCAGCAGTGGTTGCGCGCCCTCATCAAGAAGCCCGTTGGACCCGGCCCAGGCGATCGCGTCGGCCAGGGCGACGTAGGACCCTGTGATCGCCGCGGTGCGGGTACCCCCATCCGCCTGTAAGACATCACAGTCGATCTGGATGGTCACCTCACCGAGAGCCTCGAAGTCCACTACCGCCCGCAGTGCCCTGCCAACCAGCCTCGAGATCTCCTGCGTGCGCCCACCCAGCCGTCCGCGCACAGACTCACGGTCGTTGCGCGTGTTGGTGCTCCTCGGCAGCATCGCGTACTCGGCCGTCACCCAGCCCTTGCCCGACGCCCGCCGCCAGCGCGGCACACCGGGCGTCACGCTGGCCGTGCAAAGGACGCGCGTGCGACCGAACTCAATGAGCGCGGACCCCTCGGGGTGATCAAGCCAACCCCGCTGGAAGGACACCGGGCGTAGCTGGTTTGGCGCTCGGCCATCGGATCTAGTCACTGAAGCACCATAACGATCAGCGCGGGGCCGACCGCACATGGCCTTGGGACGCTACAACTCTACCTGCAGGCCCGGACAGACGGTCTGGGCATCCGGGAACACCGACAGCGCCTCAGCCAGGACGTCAGATGGGGTATTCCATGGAACAAGGTGCGTCAGCAGCAGCGATCGGGCCCCGGCCTGGGCCGCGTGCTCGGCGGCTTGGGCACCCGTGAGGTGCAGGCCGACCGGATTGACGCGGCCCGACAGGAACGACGCCTCGAACAGCGCCAGGTCCGTGTCCGCGGCGGCGTCTACTAGGGCGCGCGTCGGTCCTGTGTCACCGGAGTACGTCAATGACTTTCCCCCGGCCTCGACGCGCAACGCGTAGGAGTCGACCGGGTGCTCTACCTTCGTGGTCGTGATGGTGAAGGGGCCAACCTTGAAATCGGGACGCAGCGTTCGAACTTCGAGCTTCTTGGACAGGTCCGAACCCGGCTCCAACCCATAGGCGGCAGCCAGCCGGTCGCTGGTGCCGCGGGGTCCGAACACATTCAATCGGCGACAAACGGCATCCGGCCGATAGCGCAAGGCGACGTAGTACGAGCAAACATCAATGAAGTGGTCAACGTGCAGATGGCTCAGAATCACAGCGTCTATCGCGTAGATGTCCGCGAACCTCTGCAACCGGCCGAGCGCCCCATTGCCCAAGTCCAGCACGATCCGGCATTCATCGTGCTCAATCAGATAGCACGACCCCGGCGAGTCCGGGCCGGGGAATGACCCGGAACAGCCCACGACGGTTACCTTCACCCGATGAAGATTAGCTACCTGTCGGAACCTGATTTACACGCAGTCCGCCGCCAGCCCCGGGACATGCTCCACTTCACCTATCTCTGGGCCCAGGAATCTGCGGCCTAGCTTCTCGAATGGTTCAGGATCTCCGGTCGCGATGAACCGGTGCGGCGGCGGGTCAGCGCTGGGCACGCGCATTAGACCCCGCTCCACCAAGACCCGGTAGACGTCCTTCGCCGTTTCCTCGGCGCTGCTGACCAACGTGACCCCAGAGCCCATGACGTAGGAAAGTATCCCCGTCAGCAAGGGGTAGTGCGTGCATCCCAGAACCAGAGTGTCGATGTCCGCTGAGCGCAGGGGGTCCAGGTACTCGTGCGTGACGTCCAGCAGCTCATCCCCCCACGTCACACCCGACTCGACGAACTCCACGAATCTTGGGCACGCCTGGGAGTACAGCTTCAGGTGAGGGGCAGCGGCGAAGGCGTCATCGTATGCGGCGGAGGAGATCGTGGCCCGTGTGCCAATGACCCCGACCCGGTTGTTGCGAGTCGCTCCCACTACCCGACGTACCGCTGGCTGGATGACCTCCACGACAGGGACGGAGTACCGCTCCCGGGCATCGCGCAGCACGGCGGCCGAAGCGGAGTTGCACGCGATCACAAGGACCTTCACACACTCGTCAACCAAGTGGTCCATCACGCCAAGCGCGAATTCGCGAACCTCGGCAATCGGCCTCGGTCCATAGGGGCCACGCGCTGTGTCACCGACGTACAGAATCGGCTCGTCGGGCAGTTGATCGAGAACCGCACGGGCTACCGTCAGGCCCCCGACCCCGGAGTCGAAGATCCCGATCGGCGCGTCCATAGCCGCACCAGCGTACCCAACGCACGCGCACGGCCCCGTCAGTCGACAACCACGACTTCCTCCTCGCGGATCTGTGCGTCTACGATCCGAAAGGAACGGAACTCAACCTGGCCTGGCCCATTGCCGCAAGCCATCGTGGAAACAATGACGTAGTGCGCGTCAGGCTCAAACGCCAGAGAAACATCAGTGGGGGACGGGTAGGCGGGGGACGCGGTATGAGAGTGATAGATGACTATGGGGTCCTCGCCTCGCTTGGCCATATCCGTATACAGCGCCAGCAGGTCGGCCGAACCGAATTCGTAGAACGTCCGCGAGTTGGCATCGTTGGCGACAGGCACGAACCTAACCGCGTGATCGCCACCCGCTGGGCCGCAAACCAAGCCGCACGCCTCCACGGGATGATCACGCCTGGCATGCGCGACGATCGCATCCCGCAGTTCAGCCGCGATGGTCAGCATGCCGACAGACTCTCGATGAGACTGGACTGCAACCAGGTGAGCCAGTCATACAGGCCAAGGCCGATGTCGCGGGAGTCAGCGGGGTCCCGCGAATCCCAGCGTCCTGAGTCCTCCTGGGTGACCTCAAGTCTTGTCCCCAATGTCAGACGCAGGTCGTTGAGCGCACCAAGCCAGGCCGCGGCCGACTGTTCGGGTAGATCCGCCACATCGTCGGTCAGCCCGCCCAGCGCCAGGGCAACGTTGGCTACCTTGCGCTGACGGACGGACTCCTGCGTGTAGCGGCGGAATTCGTCCGACTCATCCGGGTCGTCGCGATAGGCGTCCGGGAACAATCTGAGTAACGCGGGATCTTCGGGACGCGGCTCGGGTCTGCTGAAATCCAAAGCCGCGGACAACGCGTCCTCACTCTCGACTATCGGGCCAAGCAGCGCCGACATCTGCCGCAATAGGTCCGCGAGCACCGACCGCTCGGCCTCATCCAGCTCCAGCCGTACCCCGCCGGGGACAGGCGAGAAGCCCCGCTCAACCATGATCACTCATCCTTCCGAAGAGTCGCCCACAACCCGTACGAATGCATCGCCGCCACGTCCAGTTCCATGCGTTCCCGGGCGCCGCTGCTGACAACCGCTCGACCCTCGTTGTGAACGTCGAGCATCAGCTTCTCGGCCTTCGCCTTGGGGTAGCCGAAGTGAGTCATGAACACGTAGGTCACATAGTCCATGAGGTTGATCGGGTCGTTCCAGACAATCGTGATCCACGGCTGGTCGGGGGCGACTGCCTCCCGGACGCGTTCCATCTCATCTGGCACGACACTCACGACATCATGGTGACACCAGCGGATCCGGCCGCGAACCGCGAGGCGCTGGCTACTTCTTGACTGTGAAGGGCGCCAGTCCGGGGTAGAAGTCGTCGTTGGTATTCGCCAGGTTCCACACCGCCAGGCCGCCGATCCCCAGCTTACGAACCATCCTGCCCCGGGCCTTCGCTGTGAGCGTGTCCCCGTACCACGTTTCCTTCCACACGTCGCAGTCCAGGGAGCGCTTCTTCCCCTCCTTGGTCAGGTAGGTCCCAGGCTCACCCTTGAGGTACCGGAACGTCCACTCCCGAGACGACTTGTCGAAAGTCGGAGTGACCCCGAAGTCCTTCGCGAGTCCGGCGGCACCTGCTGGGCTCAGCGCGATCCCGTCCCTCCCGGACGGCTCCCAGTTGGCCTTGCAATCGCCGCTTGTCACATATCCGTCGCTCGCGTCGCGGGCATACCAGGCCTTGCCGTACTGGTGGACGCCCACGTACAGCTTCTTCCGGTTGGCGGACCCGACCTGCCTGATCGCGCTCTTGACTACCTGCCGGGCCCATTTCTGTGGCCCGATCGGTCCGGGACGGTTCCAGGAGTAGTCGTAAGTCATCAACCGCAACCTGTCCACGTACGGAGCGATCTTCTTCCACGCGTACACCCAGTACCCGCCGCCGGGCTTGTCCGGGGAATATCCACCCGGCACGGTCACCGAAAGGCGCTTGCCCACCCGGTGAAGCTTCTTCGACATCAGCCGCACCGTCTTGACGAACCTGGGTTTCGTCGCTTTCCACGTTGCGGACCCGTCGTTGAAGGCGAAGTTCTCCCAATCAAGGTCCACGCCGTGGACCTTGGCCTTGACCGCCCAGTCAGCGAACTGTCGGGACAACGCCTTCCGATTCTTCTTCTTGCTCAAGTACGCGGAGAGCTCTCCTCGCCGACCGGAGTACAGGTCCGTGTGCGAGGCATAGACCTTGATCCCCTGTCTCCTCAGTCCCTTCCTGGCCTGGATGAATCGGTCATTGGTCCATGGTTTGGCCGAAGAACCTTGGCAGGAGCCACTGTCGCCGTAGGTGCAAATGGGATTGTCCGCGCCCCCGAAAGCCCACCAGAAGATGTTGACCTCGCCGAGAACTCCGTTACTTGACTTGGCGATCGAGGCCATGTCCTCAGGTGATGTCCAGTACCCGAACCACCCGCTGACTACGCGGGAGCGCTTCGCTGCCTGGGCCTCGCCGACGACCGGCGGCGACACAACAGCGCCCACGATGGCGGCGCTGGCAACAGCAGCCACGACTACCCGCGTCATCTGCCTCACTGGATTCCGCCCATCTCCCCCGCCTGCTTCCAGTCAACCATCTGAATACGCCAAGCCTCGGACTTCTGCGTTTCCCGATTGAAGAACTCACACGAACTGCAACCCAATGCGTCCGCATTGAGAACACTTACCGCGGACTCGCTCGCTGGAAAGGACTTCACCAGGAAGTGTGTCCCCTACCCGGACATGAACGACACCAATTCACGCTTAGCGGAGTGGTCTGCGCGATGAATTGCCCAGCGCGTACTAGGGTCCCCAACGTGTCAGCCTCCCAACGTTCTCGAACTCGCACGAGCGTCACGACACGGGCCGTCGGCATCTTTGGCGTCTTCGGCCTGGCTGCGGCCGTGTTTCTTTCGGGCGTCGGGACCCCCACGCCCGCCAGCGCCGTAGCGAATCCCTCCGCGGCAGTGACCACGCGAGTTCCGCCGTGGCCCACAGCGCTTCCGGGACTCCCGGCCTTCCTGTCGGTCCCGGCTACCCGCTCCACCGCGACCATGAAGTCGATCCTTCGAACCAAGATCCCCAAGCGCCTGAGGTGGCGTGCACTGGGGAAGAAAGTGTCGATCCGCGTCGAGGACTTGGAGACCGGGGCGAAGGAATTCGGCGCGAAATCCGGACGCGGGATGATTCCCGCGTCCACGATGAAGACAGTCACGGCACTGGCCGCGCTCTCGGCGTTGGGTGCCGACTACCGCTCCCCGACCAACGTGCGTGGCACCTCCGACAATCTGATCGTGACTTTGACCGGGGGAGGAGACCCGCTGCTCAGCTCCTGGGATCTGAACCGTCTGGCGCGGAAGACAGCGGACAAGCTGCTCAGCCAGACCCTGCCGGGGAAGAAGATCCAGATCCTGTTCGACGATTCGATATTCGCCACGCCGTCTCTGGCGCCGGGTTGGCCGGCGTCGTACTTCTCGCAGTACGTCACAGCCCCTCGCGGACTCACCCGGGACTTGCGCCGCTACTCAGACGGCGCCAGAGACGCCGCGCGCTACTTCAGGTCCAAGCTCGTCGCGCACGGCTTGAAGGGCGCGGTGAAGAAGGCGGTCCACCGGGGCACAGCTCCAGCGGGCTCCGAGCTACTCGCCAAGTTCAAGGGACATGCGCTGGGCGACGCGGTTTGGCCGATGTTGAGGTACTCCGACAACTCCATCGCTGAGAACCTGATACGGCACGTCGCCATTGCCCGGGGCAACCCGACTACGCCAGCTGGAGCAGCCCAGGCGGTGACAGCGGAGCTTCGCAAACTCGGCGTCCCCATGCGGGGTGCCCGAATCGTCGACGGCAGCGGCCTTTCTACGATCAACCGACTGTCGACGAGGACTCTGATCGGAGTCGTGCGCGCCTCCATGGACCCGGAGAACCTGGATCTGTCGATCGGCTACCGATCGCTCGGGATGCCGATCGCGGGCCAATCCGGCACGCTGTATTCGCGCTTCCGGGCGAAGAAGGCCAAGTGCGCGATCGGTCGCGTGATGGCGAAGACCGGGACACTGACCGGGGTCAACGCTTTGTCAGGCGTCGCCGCGGGAGATGACGGTCGCACCCGGGCGTTCAGCATCTTGGTCAACAACCGCCCGCTCAAAGTGCCATCCAGCAAGACCCTCTACCGGATCGACCGCCTGGCAGCCGCGGTGACGGGCTGCGGGTAGGACTCAGCTCAAGAGTCGCGCGATTTCTGAGGCGGCAGCAACGACCCTGGGCCCAACGAAAGACGAGTCCAGTTCGGTCGTAGCTGTAACGCCAACCGACGCCTCAAGTCCGATAACGCCCAGCACCGGCGCGGCCACAGCGTAACCGCCGCGGGACGGGTCGCCACCTGAGACAACCCATCCTGGTTCCATCTGCCTGCCCGGCGCGCGCGTGGCAACGGCCGCCCTGCCGGCCAGCCCACGATCCAATGGCGCGCGAGCGCCAACCCGCTGGGGCGCGAACGTCTCGGATCGAGCTGGCTCGACGACCGCCACAGCCTGTGCCTCGGAGCCATCCACCAGCGTCAGGTGCACGGTCGCGCTCACCTGATCCGCCAACCGGCGCAATACAGGAACCGCGGCATCGCGAACGAGCGGCTGGAGCGGCCTGGCTAACGCCAGCGCCGCCATTCCCAATCTGCACCTTCTGTCCTGGGACCGTCGCACAAACCCGTGCTGCTGCAACGTAGTGACCAATCGGTACACAGATGTGCGCGAAATCCCAAGTTGCGCGGCCACCTGAGTAATGTTCAACCCGGCAGGGTGATCCGCCAGCACCTCAAGCACCTGCAAACCGCGGTCAAGCGTCTGACTCGCTTCAGTTGACATGAGACCACCCCCAGCTACTTGGAATCATCATCGCCCGGAGGGAGCCCATCGTAGATTCTCTGGCAGTCCGGGCACACCGGGTACTTCGACGGATCCCGACCAGGGGTCCAGATCTTGCCGCACAGAGCCCGAACCGGCGCACCGGTGACCGCGCTCTCCACAATCTTGTGTTTCGGAACGAAGTGGGAGAATCGTTCGTGATCGCCACCATCCGTCGTCAGCGTTTCGGGCTCAGCGACAATCGTGTCGCCCAACCGTGGAGTGTCCGAGAGTTCCGTTGACCTCATGAAGCCACGATAAGCCGAACCAACTGCGGGCGCACGGATTGGCCTAGCGTCTCAGGCCGGTGCATCCGCGCAGCGATCTCCAGTACCGCCGTTCCGAACGAGCGGCCTCGCCGGTTAGAGGGTACGGAACCGCGGCGCTGATCCGCCCAGGAATCCAGTGATACCCGAGCACGTCTCGGCCGTCGATGTCAACGGTGAAGACACCCGTGCGCTCGGATCCGGGGCTGGCTGTCTGGAAGAGGAAATTGCCCAACCCGTAGTGGACCACTGCGTTCCCCATCATGCCTCCGCCAACGACGCGGTGCTGATGGCCTCCTACGACAATGTCGGCCCCGGCATCCACCAGACGGCGGGCCAGCTCCCGCTGATCGTAAGTGGGACACGTTTCCTTCTCGATTCCCCAGTGCAGGTACACCACGACGGTGTCCACCTGGCTGCGCAAGCGCCGGACTCCCCGAACGAGGCGCTTCCCCCCATAGGCGGAGGCGAGCCCAGGTTTACCTGGCCCAGCGGTCCACTTGCTCATGAGGTGGTCGTCAAGAACCCTCGTAGCGGCAAGGAACCCAACTTCCTGGCCCTTCACCGACGTGATCCACGGAGCGAAGGCCTCACGCCGGTTGGCACCCATGCCAATGATGGCTGGGGAACGAATCGCCCGCTTCGCGGCGAGGGAATCGGCGAATCCGGTCAGCCCGAAGTCCATCCCGTGGTTGTTAGCCATGCTGACTACATCCACCCCGCTGCGGCGCAGGCCTCCAAGTACGCGGCGCGGCGAACGAAACGTGAACGCCTTGGATTCAGGGGTACCACGCTGAGTGATCGCGGTCTCCAGGTTCAGCAGAACTAGGTCCGCGTCACGGAACACGCGCTTGTACGGACCGACGAATCGGCGGGGATCGGAGATCAACCTCCCGGCGAGGGGTCCCTCCGCATAGGAGTCGCCCGCGAAGGCGATCGTGATCGGTTCTTTCGTCGTGGGTGAATCCCCCTCGCCGACCCAAGCATTGCCCTGCGCCGAAAGCGTGGTGGCCGCAGTAGGCAGCGAACCAGCTTCCTGCTCCGACTGGCTCTGGACCGCTGGGCTGTCGGCAGCTGGCGTATCCACGGGCACAGGCGACTCTAGTGCCCGGCGCTCAGGTCCTATGGATTGCGAGCAAGCGGCAAGAGACACAGACAGGCTCGCTCCACACAGCACGAGAACCCATCGTCGCAGCATGTTGCCCCCAATAGCCCTTGGTGCATGATGCCTCAGGAAGTGCCGTAGGCCGAACACCGTGGACGTGTCGCTCATCAGTTTGACCGTGGATCCTCCGCCAGGGTCCGCCACAACCGCACGGGCGACCGCTGTCGGCCCACAACTTCCCACCACACGTGCTCCGGCGGTACGCGCAGAGCGTCAGCAGCCGATCCTGCCACGACGGCCCAGTCGTCTGACTGGAGTTCGTTGAGCAGCTGACCCGGGCCCCAGCCGGCGTACCCAACGAACAGGCTTATGTCCGCGGCCAACGGAGACTGTTCCTCTAGAGAATCAAGATCGACCGCGCAAAGCCCTACAAACAGCGGCCGGGACGAACACTCAGGGACTTGATCTGAGTCTCCTATCGCCAGGACTGAATCGGATCCGACCGGGCCTCCCTGCCGAATCCGAGCCCGGGACAGAAGCCAGGACGGGAACGGCAGCTCGCCCGCTTCCAAAGACGCGGGGCGGTTCAGCACGAGCCCCACAGCCCCGTCCTGTTCCACCTGCACGAGCAGAACGATGGTCCGACGGAAGTTTGGGTCGAGCAGCGACGGCGCCGAGACGAGCAGATCCCCAGATACTGGCTCGCGCGCCGAACCTCTCGCAGAGGGCTCCGTTCCGGTCACGTGTCCATTGTCCGCCTTGGCGAGCACTTCGCCCACGCGGCGCCCGTCTGAGACAGGATCAGGCGATCCCCAACGTCTGCGAACAGATGGCGTCCGCGATTTCGGAGGCGCACAAGCGCGCACCTTCTCCGCGACGCCGCGGATACTCCGCTATCGCGATTCTGGCGTAGATACGCTCCCTGTCCTCCTCCGTCAGCCCACCCCAAACGCCATAAGGTTCACGGGAACGAATCGAGTAGTCAGCGCACTCGATTCGTACGGCGCAGCCCGCGCAAACGGCCTTGGCCGCGCGATCGCGCCTGACCCTGGCAAGTCCGCGCTCGTTCGGCGGGTGGAAGAACAGCGTCTCGTCAACGTCTCGACAGGAACCATGGTCCTGCCATTGCCAGACGGCATCTTTCGGTACTCGCGCCAGCGGCTGTTGTGGCATTTGGACCTCCCCGCGACTCTCGCAAGACCAATCACTTGATGAACACAAACTAGCTCTGCGGAGCGCGAAAGTCATCACTTCCCGTAAGAGACCTGTCACACATGGTGATTCCTCACTCTTTGGGCGCAAAGTCCGATGTCTGATTCGACCGGAATGTCCGACCAGACCCGATTTCCTCCGATCGTCGAGCGGCCGTACGGCCAGCCTCTGCCCTCCAGGTGGCGACGGAGCTCGCGAGTCGGCAGGATCGCCTTATCTGGTGGCGCCGATCGCCCGCCCTGAGCATGTGACAAGCGGGAAAGGAACGCACATGGTTCTCCACGTCGACTCCGAAGTCGGGAAGCTCGAGCAGGTGATGCTCCACGAGCCTGGCCTGGAGCTGGACCGTCTGACGCCGCAGAACTGCGACGAGCTGCTCTTCGATGACGTCATGTGGGCCAGGAAGGCGCGCGAAGAGCATCGCTCCTTCGTCGATCAACTTAGGGAGAAGGGCGTCACGGTTCACTTGTTCCGCGACAAGCTCGGCGAGGCTCTTGAGATCCCGGAGGCACGCGAGTTCCTCCTCGACAGACTCGTCAACAAGTACACGTGTGGCCGCCATCTCGTCGCTCCCCTCCGCGAGATGGGTGAGGCCGCTACCGGGGCCGCCCTGGCCTCCTTCGCGATCGGCGGCGTTCTGAAGTCCGACCTACAGCTCCCCAAGGGCACGAAGTCTTTGTACTGGGACTACCTGGAAGACACAGACTTCGTCCTGACGCCCCTTCCCAATCACCTGTTCCAGCGCGACAACACCGCATTCGCCTACTCAGGCCTCTCGGTTCACCCCATGGCGAAGCCGGCGCGCAAGCGGGAGATCTTCAACAGTCGCACGATCTGGAACTTCCACCCAGAGTTCAAGGACGACGTCTACTTCTACTACGGCAACGGCGATCACGATCACGGGCCCGCCACTGTTGAGGGGGGCGACGTCCTGGTGATCGGTAACGGCGCAGTGATGATCGGCATGGGAGAGCGCACGGCCCCGCAGGGGATCGAGGAGTTGGCAACGGCCTACTTCACGGCTCCCAAGCAGGAGATCCATAAGATCATCGTCGTAGAGCTGCCCAAGAGCAGAGCGTTCATGCACCTCGACACCGCGATGACCATGATCGACAAGGCAACCTTCTCCGTTTACCCGTTCCTGCCGGAGGACCTCAGGTCCTTCACGTTGGACAAGAGGGCAGACGCGGGCAAGTACACGGTACGAGAGAACAAGTCGCTCTTCCCTGTAGTCGCCGAGGCGTTGGGCGTCGAGAAGGTGACAGCGCTCAGGACACCCGAGCCGGAGTTCGCCGCCGCCCACGAGCAGTGGGACGACGGGAACAACTTCCTGGCGGTGGCCCCGGGAGTCATCTTCGGGTACGAGCGCAACGAGCGCACCAACACGTTCCTCCGGCGGAATGGCATCGAAATCGTGGCCATCACTGGCAACGAACTCGGCAGAGGCCGTGGTGGCCCGCGCTGCATGTCCTGCCCGATGGAGCGCGGTCCGGCCTAATCGGCAAACCACCCCGGCGCCAGCGGCGTCAGCTACTAGAAAGGCACACATCTCATGCCCGTGAACCTGAAGCACCGCGACTTCCTGAAGGAACTCGACTTCACCGAACAGGAGCTGCAATTCCTCCTGGATCTATCACGTGACCTCAAGCGCGCGAAGTACACCGGCAACGAGGTCCAAAGGATGAGGGGCAAGAACGTGGCCCTCATCTTCGAGAAGACCTCCACGCGCACGCGTTGCGCTTTTGAAGTGGGCGCCTACGACCAGGGAGCGCACGTCACGTACCTGGACCCCACCGGATCCCAACTCGGGCACAAGGAATCGATCGCGGATACTGGCGCGGTTCTGGCTGGCTTCTACGACGGGATCGAGTACCGGGGCAGCGCACACTCGAACGTCGAGGAACTCGCCGCGGCGTCTGGTGTGCCCGTGTGGAATGGCCTCACGAACGAGTGGCACCCGACGCAGATGCTCGCCGACTTCCTCACGATGACCGAGCACAGCCGCGGTCGCGCGATCCAGGACGTCTCGTACTGCTACATGGGTGACGCACGCTCCAACATGGGCAACTCGCTGCTCGTCATGGGGGCCATCATGGGGGCCGACGTTCGTGTCTGCGGACCGAAGCACCTCTGGCCTTCCAAAGAAGTACAGGACGCCGCCAAGGAACGCGCCGCCCTCAGCGGTGCTCGAGTGCTCCTAACGGACGACCCGAAGAAGGCTCTACCCGGCGCCGACTTCGTGATGACGGACGTGTGGGTGTCAATGGGCGAACCCGCGGACGTCTGGAATGAGCGGATCAAGCTCCTCAAGCCCTACCAGGTGAACGCCGCGGCACTGAATCTAACGGGCAAACCGAACGTGAAGTTCATGCACTGCCTGCCTGCGTTCCATGACACGAACACCCACGTGGGGCAAGACATCGCGGCGAAGACCGGCATGAACAAGGGACTGGAAGTTACGGACGAGGTGTTCCAGTCCAGCGCGAACATCGCCTTCCAGCAGGCCGAGAACCGCCTTCACACGATCAAGGCCATCATGGTGGCCACGATCGGAGACTGACCGGCGAGCGCCTTTCCGTGCCCTCTGGCGCTCCCTCGGGCGCCCCTAGTCGACAGCCGCTTCCAACCTGTCGCGCAATCCAGTCAGCTCATCGCGCAGAGCTTCAGGGACCTTGTCGCCAAACTTCGCGAAGTACTCATCGGTCAGGTCGCACTCAGCAAGCCACGACTGCGGATCAATGGCGAAGAGCTCGCGTACCTGATCTTCCGCAAGGTCCAGCCCATCGAGAAACAACTCGTCAGCCGGAGGTCGCAGGCCGATAGGCGTGTCTTCCGCCCCAGCCTTGCCCTCCACACGCTGGATGATCCACGCGAGCACTCGTGAGTTGTCGCCGAATCCGGGCCAAAGGAAACTGCCGTCATCTCCTTTGCGGAACCAGTTGACCGCATAGATCCGGGGCAGCTTGTTCGAGTCCGTCATCGTACCGATCTTGAGCCAGTGACCCCAGTAGTCAGCCATGTTGTAGCCGCAGAACGGCAGCATGGCGAACGGGTCCCTTCTCAGGGCACCGACGGTTCCCTCCGCAGCGGCGGTCTGCTCCGATGCGATTGTGGCGCCGAGGAACACCCCGTGCGCCCAGTCACGAGACTCGGTCACAAGCGGCACGTTGGTCGCCCGACGCCCGCCGAACAGTATCGCCGAGATCGGCACGCCGTCGGGATCTTCCCAGTTGGGCGCGATCGACGGGCATTGCGAAGCCGGCGCGGTGAACCGGGAGTTCGGATGCGACGACGGCTCATCCGAATCGGGGGTCCAATCCCTGCCCTTCCAATCGATCAGATGCGATGGAGTGTCTTCGGTCAGGCCCTCCCACCAGATATCGCCGTCGTCAGTTAGCGCCACATTGGTGAAGATGCTGTTGCCCCACAACGCCCTGATCGCGTTCGCGTTGGTATGCATGCCCGTTCCGGGAGCCACGCCGAAGAATCCAGCTTCTGGATTGATGGCGTGCAGCCGACCGTCATCACCGAACCGCATCCACGCGATGTCGTCGCCAACGGTCTCCACGGTCCAGCCGGGCACCGTCGGTTCGAGCATCGCCAGGTTCGTCTTGCCGCACGCTGACGGGAAGGCGGCGGTCAAGTACTTGACGTCCCCGTCAGGAGCGGTGAGCTTCAGCACGAGCATGTGCTCCGCCATCCACCCCTCATCGCGAGCCATGACCGAGGCAATCCGCAATGCGAAGCACTTCTTGCCGAGCAGCGCGTTGCCGCCGTATCCCGAGCCGTAGGACATGATCTCCCGCGCTTCCGGGAATTGAACGATGTACTTCGTTGAGCTGCACGGCCAGCTGATGTCTGGGATCGGGTTCCCCGCGTCGTCGACCAGCGGGTATCCGACGGAGTGCAAGGCCGGCACGAAGTCGCCGTCTTCACCGATCAGGTCCAGGGCGGCACTTCCCATCCGGGTCATGATGCGCATGTTGGTGACCACGTAGGCCGAGTCGGTGATCTCCACGCCCAGCTGCGAGATCCGAGACCCGAGAGGGCCCATCGAGAACGGGATGACGTACATGGTCCGCCCGCGCATGCAGCCTCGAAAAACTTCCTTCAAGGTCGCGCGCATCTCGGCGGGGTCCGCCCAGTTATTGGTTGGCCCAGCGTCTTCCTCGCGCGCTGAGCAGATGAACGTGCGGTCCTCGACCCGGGCCACGTCGGACGGGTTGGAACGCGCCAGGAAGGAGTTCGGACGCTTCTCGGGGTTGAGCCGGATGAACGTCCCGCTGTCGACAAGGAGCTGGGTGAGTCTGTCCCATTCCTCCTGCGAGCCGTCACACCATTCAACCCGATCCGGCTGTGTCAACTCCGCGACGGACTTGACCCACTCTCGCAGCTTCTTGTTGAACGTCGGGGGGTTCTCCAGCCCGGGGATGCTCATCTGCGACTCCTCGTCGTGTCGGGATGCTGAGGTCCAGCCTGCCCGATGATCACGCTCGTTGCCTGATCAGGCCCTGTCGCCACGCCGGTCAACGAACAACGTCTGCGCGGCTGTGCCGATCGCCCCCGCCTCGTCACCTATCACGGTCGATGCCAGGCCGACGCCTTCACTACCCAGGACGGTCTTGGCCGCCATCCAAACGCGCTCAGACACAGGCAAGCGATGCAGATGAACGGTCAGTTCCGTATTGAGGAACGACCACTGCCGGGGGTCAGCCGCAGCGGAAATTCCATTGCCGGAATCCGCGATCAGCATCACGCGCTCGGCGCCGCTGATCTCCCGGCCACCGATCAACGCGATCTTGGGCCGAGCCCATACGGTGGCAGGACCAAGCTCAGCGAACGATCCGGCCACGGATTCCCATGCGATGGCGTCCAAGTACCCGCTCCCCCACTTCGTGGGGGGACCCCCACCCCAGCCACGGGGCATCTCAGGAAGGGGCCCGCCTGCGCCGGGTGGGGGCGCCGTGGGAGTTTCAGGCACATCGGCCAGATCCTCCCTCCTGATCACCCACACGCGAGCGAGCATCACAGGTTGACCCTCGACGAGCAGTCCGGCTTCCACGAGAGCGACGCGACGCCCAGGCCTGATCGTCTTCGCCCAGACCTGCACGCCCCCAACCCGAACCGGTCGCAGGATCTCCACGCAGACTCGGGCGGCGAGACCGCCTGGCGGGATGCCGCCGACGTGGGTCGCCGCGTGAGCCAGCAGCGCTGAGGGAGGACCGGCGTGCATCGACTCAGATGCCCAAGGGCCAGCCGTAGCGCTCGTTCCCAGGAAGGTCCCCTCGAAAACCTCACCGCTGTCGATGGACAAGGGCTCGAAGAAGCAGTCCGGCACGTGCAGAAGGTACCGGACTCGGCATTCGACAGGCTCCGCGGCTCTGACCGGCCGGATACCCTACCGAGGTGACCGATGAGCTGTGGACCGCCCCTGCCGCACCGACGCAGATCGACGCGGTCGTGTCGGTTCCTGGGTCCAAGTCGCTCACGAACAGGGCACTCGTGCTGGCGGCACTTGCCGATGGCCCTTCCACGATCCGGAGTGCGTTGCGCTCGCGCGACACGGAGTTGATGGCGGCAGCGATGCGCCAGCTCGGCTCGTCGGTGGCTTTGACGCCAGAGGACGATCTGCTAGTAACGCCGGCGACGCTTTCCGGTAACTGCTCCATCGACTGCGGGCTCGCCGGTACCGTGATGCGCTTCGTGCCGCCGATGGCGGCGCTGGCCAGCGGAGACGTCGCGTTCGACGGCGACGAGCGGGCCAGACAGCGCCCCATGGCGGTAATGATTGAAGCTCTTCGCGCCCTGGGAGTCGACATCGATGACGACGGCCGGGCGTGCTTGCCGTTCACGGTCCACGGCCGAGGGAGCGTTCCGGGCGGGAGCGTGACCATCGACGCGTCGGCATCCAGCCAATTCGTCAGCGGACTTCTGCTGTCCGGGGCTCGCTATGACCAGAGCTTTACGGTCCATCACGTCGGTGCCCCAGTCCCATCCCTGCCGCACATCACCATGACCGCCGCCATGCTGCGGGAGCACGGCGTCGAAGTCGTGTGCGACTCCGCGTCGCCCCAACACGCCACCTGGCGAGTCACTGCTGGCCCGATCCGCGCTCTGGACCGATCGATCGAGCCCGATGTCTCCAACGCCGCGCCGTTCCTGGCTGCCGCGATGGTGACGGCGGGACGGGTCACTGTCGCCGGTTGGGCTCACGAAAGCCTTCAACCGAGCGGACGCCTGCTGGAAATCCTCGTAGCGATGGGAGCGGCCACCGAGTCGACACCAGAGGGCCTGCGGCTCACCGGACCCGGAACTCTGCGCGGGATCGACGAGAACCTACACGACATCGGGGAGCTCGCACCCACAATCGCCGCACTGTGCTGCCTGGCCGCCGACGAGTCGACACTGACTGGCATCGCGCACCTAGCTGGACATGAGACCGACCGCCTCGCCGCCCTCTCCAGCGAGATCAACGCACTGGGCGGTTCGGTTACGCGCACCGACGACGGGCTTGTGATCCGACCGCACCCTCTGCGCGGCGGAGTGTTCAGCACCTACGACGACCATCGGATGGCCACAACGGCTGCGATCCTCGGCCTAGTCGTGCCAGGCATCCGAGTCGAGAACATCGGAACGACGGCCAAGACCTTCCCCGGGTTCCAGGCCGCCTGGATGCACATGCTCGATCCCCCCGCAACGAGCTCGACCCCTCGATGAATCACCGCGACTACTCCGAGGACGACGTGCGTATACGTCCAGCGCGCGGCAAGAGTCGACCCCGTTCGAAGGAACGACCGGAGCACAATCTCGCCGTACCCGGCTTCGTGGCAGCAGTGGATCGGGGTCGCATCACGGTCTTCCTGGATGTGTCGCGGTCCGCTGTCACTGCTGTCCGCGCCAGGGAGATCGGACGTCGATCCGTGGTGGTCGGCGACCAAGTCGCTGTCGTAGGTGACACTTCCGGAGCGCCTGGCACGCTGGCGCGCATCGTGCGAGTCCAGCCCCGCGCAACCGCCCTGACGCGCACACCAGACGATGTTGACCCCGTGGAACGCGTAGTCGTAGCCAACGCCGACCTGATGGGGATCGTGACGTCCTCAACCGATCCGGCTCCGCGCGAGGGCTTCATCGACCGATGCCTCGTCGCCGCGTACGACGCTGGGCTGGAGCCGCTGATCATCGTGACCAAGACCGACTTGGCCACTGCTGAAAGGCTGCGCGCCGGATACGAAGCTCTTGGGGTATCGATGGCCGACGGTGGCACGAACTCGGATCTGACAGACCTTCTGGCGCGGTTCACAGGACGCATCACCGTCCTGATCGGCCAATCAGGCGTCGGCAAGTCCACGATGGTGAACCGGCTAGTTCCTGGAACCGAACGCGTCACCGCGGCAGTCAGCGACGCAACCGGCCAAGGCCGCCACACGTCGACGTCGGTCGTCGCGCTACCTCTACCCGGCGGAGGCTGGGTGATAGACACGCCAGGCCTGCGCAGCTTCGGCCTAGGTCACGTAGTCAGGGGGCAAGTGCTTTCAGCCTTTCCCGAGTTGGAAGTCGGCACGAAGGACTGCCCACGCGGCTGCACCCACAGTCCCCCACACTGCGCTCTCGACGGCTGGGTCCTGGCAGGTGGCGCTGGACCTCACGGAGCGGAACGGCTGGCCTCAGTGAGGCGCCTGCTCAGATCTCTGTCATAACCTGAATCCACCGCTGATTGCGGTGAGTGCGTCGGCGAGCCCAGGCTCAAGGCAGTCAGATGATGCAGAGGTGAGTAGCCGGGGGGAGTTGCACCCCCCGGCTCTCGCAGAACTGAGGTGCTTCTGAGTTAATGAGGAACTTCGGGTTTTCAATACCCAACATTTGGTGATCTTGGTTCATGGTGTTTCCGCCTGGTGGTTTCGACGGTACTCGATCCGGTTGATTCGGGCCTGTTGAAGGCCGTGGCGTCGC
>JAUYJT010000067.1 GCA_030700225.1 Candidatus Nanopelagicales bacterium
CGGGAACGGGTCCCGGCTCTGCTCGGACATCCGGCGGCGGGCGGTGTCGGTGATCTCGCTGGCGATGCCGGCCGACGCTCGGGCGCTGGCCGCGGCATGGTCGACGACGTTGCCGAGCAGGCGCACGTCCTCGTCGGCGCGGCCGAGCTCCTTGCCGGCGGTCGCGATGCTGCGCTCCAGGCTGACCGGCTCCAGAAGACCCATGGCTGTGACGTCCCGGCTGGCCTGGTGCGCGGTGTCGACGTGCTGGGCAGCCAGCTGGGCGACCGGCTTGGCCAGGGTGACCATCTCGACGACGACCGCGATGCGCGGCTTGATCTGCGCGACCTCGCTGGCGATGACGGGATCGGAGGTGTCAGCCAGGTCGAGTAGGTCGCGGGCGTCGACGACCGTCTGCGAGGCGCGGTTGAGGTGCACGAACAGGTCGCGAGTGAGCTCAGGCATTTCGTTGCACCGCGTGCGCAACCGTCCCAAGTGCTCGCCGGCGGCCTCAAGGTAGAAGGAGCCGCGCTCGGACAGCTTGGCCTTGGCCGAGTCGAGCTCGGCATCGTCGAGCACGCGGAGCGCGGAGGCGATCGTCTCCTGGAGCTCCTCCACGACCCAGCGGGCCCTGCTCACGGCCTGCTGGGCCTCGAACACGGCGTCGGCGGCGCTCAGGGCGGTGACGGTGGTCATGCCGACTCACCGCCTCCGATTTCGGGCGGGGGCGCGGTGGGAGGCGGCAGAACCTCGCGAATTCGATCGAGCGCAGCAAGGGCCTGCTCGAGGTGGGCGCGGGCCTCCTGCACCGGGTCACGATCGGCCGCGGCGGACTGGGAATCGGTGGGCGTGCTCACGGGCAGCTCCATGGTGGACCGGGGTCATCTCTCAGTCACCAAAGGAAGGTCGACCCGCCGGGGCGATCACCCGACGCGAACAAATCTCGCGCATGCTCAGCGGGGTCCGGTCAGGGCTGGTCCCAGGGCATCGAATGCTGGCCGTCGTCGACGCCCTGACTGATGACGTTCGCGGTGGCGTTCCGCGCGGCGTTGAGGTGCTTGTGGAGGTCGACCGCGAGACCGCGGGCCTCCTCCAGGTGGAGGCGAGCGACGCCGATCGCCATCGCCGGGTCGGACTCGTCGGTCATCGCATCCATGCTGAGCACCTGGTGAGCCAGGGCCTGCTCAAGCGTGCTGGAAAGCTGCGAGAAAGCCTGGGGGAGCGCGGCCGCGAGTTCGGCGAACTCCGCCAACTGGTCCGAGGCCTCGGCCGGGCTCTGGTCTTGCTCCCCCATCGTGGCCCGGTTGAATCCGTAGACGTGCTCGCGGGCCGCCGTCGCGCGTCCACCTGCTTCGAGCTGGTCGTTGTCGTCCACCAGGTGTCCTTCCTGCCGAGAGATAGGACTTGAGTCTCGCGGATCTCGGCGGCCGGCGCGCCCTGCCCGCGGCGGGCTGGGGACAACGCGAAAGGGCTTCGTTCCACGGTGCGAGCGCGAGGCGGAGCAGCCTTGGACGACCATGCGTCTTGATCGAACGGGTGGTGGCGCTTGCCGCTGCGCAGTCGGACGCCGTCAGGCTCGCTGCCAACTGGGACCACACGGATCCGAGTGGGAGAGGCGTCCACGAGCAGCTGTGTTCCTCCACGAAGTTGATCAGGAGCAATCTAGCGACGCGGGTTGCCGCGGTCGGTGTCGGAGGCCGGCGGGATCCCACGGCGGCGGCCGTCGCCGAGTCGACCTGGTGCCTGGTCGTCCTCCGAGGAGGATCCGATGGCCACAGCCTCGCGGATGTAGCGGTCGAAACCCGGCATCGTGAAACGAACCTCGCCGCGGCGGGCAGGTTCGATGATCCCCTTGTCGATCAGGCGCTCTCGGGGAACGCCCAGGGCTTGCGTCGGTCGGTCGAGTTGTACGGCGATCTCCGCCCGGGTCACCGTCGGCGTACCGGCCTGGGCAATCACGGCCATGATCTGCCTCTCCAGTTCGGTCGCGGCCGCCCACCGAGCGGCGTACATGGAAGTCAGCTGGTCATCGGCCAACGGCAGGCCGGCGTGGACCTGGTCGATGTCGAGCGCGTCGCCAGCCGCGGAGGGTCGGGCCGCCTCCCACGTGGCATGAGCGAGGACCTGGAGCAGATAGGGGAAGCCTTGGGCTTCGGCTGCGACCACCTGCAGCGCCGCGGCCGTCCACGTGATACCCAGCTCGGCCGCAGGTTCAGCGACCGCGGCCGCCGCAGCGGCGGGCTCGAGCCGGGGGAGGGTCAAGAAGGTGCTGCGCTCACCGAATGTGGCGGCGTTGACCAGGACCCCTGGTGTCGACGGCAGACCGGCGCCGATGACGGCGAATGGGTTGTCCTCGCGTCGGCCAGCGAGGTTCTGCATCGCATTTAGCAGCACCGCTAGGTCATCGCGGGTCGCTGCGTGCAGCTCGTCAACGAAGACGACCAGGCCGGCGCCGCCTCGGCTTCGGATCTGGGTACCGGTCTCGTGCAGGAGATCCTCGAGGGCCGAGATCTGGGTGCCTCGCTGGGGCGCGGCAGGGTTAGAGCGGTCGGCGGCCGCCGTGGCGCTGACCTTCACGACGCTGGACAGGCCAAATTCGAGGCCGATGCTGTCCAGGCGCAGGCGCCAGTTGCCCTTGTCGCTTCGGGGGAAGATGTCCGCGGTCTCGATCGCTTTACCGACCCGGCTCACCAGGTCGGGTAGGAACGGCGCGTTGCGGCGGCAGGCCACCCAGGCGGTGATGAATCCGTGGGCCTCGGCGTCGCGCTGAGCCTCGCGCAGCAGGGAGGTCTTTCCGACCCCTCGCGGGCCTAGGAACACCAGGAGCGGTCCGCCCATCTCGCCGTAGGTGCCGATCCGGGCCAGGTAGCCCCTGATCCGGTCCTGCTGTTGTTCCCTCCCGGCCAGGACCCTTGGCAGTTCGCCGGGGGCGTAGGGGTTGGGCAGCATCAGGTCCTCCCATACATTCTGTTACACAGCGGTCTTGTGTAACGACGTGTATGCCGTTGGTCGGGTCAGCGGCCGGCGTCGAAGTTGCGTGTCGCCGAAGGACCAGTTGTCCCGGGGGCGTGCGTTCCGAGTCGGCGGCAGGCCGCCTCGTCAGGACTCTCAGCTAGCGGACCGATCTCCGAGACGTTGATGTCCACCCGGCCGTCCGGCGCCGCCTGGCTAGCCGCTTCGCTCAGGGATTCGGCCAGGATCCCGATGTCGGCCGACAGCACTTGGTCGAGGATTTCGGCGATGCTCCCCGGGGAGCCGTCGCACTGGTCAACTAGCTCGGCGGCCATGCGTTCGAGGACGCGGTTGCCCTGGGCGGTGAAAGTGACGAGGCCGGGGGCCGGCTGCTCGGCGGGGGATGTGCTCATCAGTCCTCCTTGGTTGGTCACCTAAGTGAGCGTGGGACCTGGGAGCGATCAGTCGGGCGAGGCAAACGTGGCGGACATTCAGTGGTTCATGAGCGCGGTTCCGTTGAACCGGCCAGCGCGGCCAGCGATGGTCGTGCCCACCTCCATCAGTACCCGCGGGATCGGAGGTTTCCCCTGAACCTGTCCGCTCTCGCGGATATGGTCGCGAGCGTGGCGCTTCCTCTGGCTCGGGGCACGCCGAACTGTTCGCGTCGGAGGGATCCTCGTAGCTTATGAGACTGAGTCGGATTGAGATCACGAACCACAGTCGCATCAAGAATCTGAAGGTCGACGTACGGGGGCACGCAGTCGTTGTTGGTGCCAACGACGTGGGCAAGACGTCCCTCCTGCGACTGCTGAACCTGCTGCTCGGCAGTACGACGGCTCAGTTGTACCAACAGGCGAGCGTTGCTGATCTCGACGACCCGACTGCCGACTTGGTTGTCGAGACCCAGTTCGCGGAGTTCAACGACCCGGAGAGAGCCCTGTTTCCGCGCGAGATCAGCGTTGACCCCGGGGATCAGTCCGAGTCGTTGCGGGTGCAGCTCGTCATCGCAGCGGACCCTGATGACGACCAAGCCATCACCGTGCGTCGATGGTTCCCTGAGGCCGGTCACGACCGAACGCCAACCCGCGAGCAACTGGCGGCTTTCGGCTGGCGCTATCTACCCGCGACGCGCGGTACATCCGCCTCGTCGCTCGACGGTCCCAACAGTGCGCTTCAGGCGCTGCTTACGGCCATCGACCTGGGCGCCGAGAAGACGGTGCTGACGGGTCTGCTCGACACCTTCAATAGCGAGCTTGGCTCGAGTACCACGATCACTGGACTGCGTGGCGACGTGGCCGCTCACCTTTCGAAGGCCATGCCTCGAACGATTGCGCAGGACGACCTGTCAGTCCGGACCGCAGCCGATCCCGCAGATGGCGTACTCGGCAGCGTCTCGATGTTCTTTGAGCGCGACGGGCAACATGTGCCGATCAGCGAGCAGTCAGATGGTCTCCGGCAGCTCATGTCCATGACGCTATTCGATCTGGCCGAAGGCACTGCCAACGTCGTAGCGATCGACGAGCCAGAGCTGCATCTTCATCCATCAAGCCAACGAACCCTGGCCGAGCTATTCAGCGACGCGGGCAATCAGAAGATCTTGGCCACGCACTCGCCGTACATCGTGCAGCGGTTCGAGCCTTCTCAGATCATCGCAGTCAGCCCTGATGGGGTCTGCACCCAACTCGCTGCCGACAAGCTCACTGCGATCGAGAAGCTCCGGGCCAACTGGTGGTCGCCGCGACTTCTCGAAGTCCTGACCGCGCGCTTCGCCCTCGTCGTAGAGGGATCATCCGATCGCGTCATCGTCGAGGCCGTGGCCCGACTGATGGGTGTTGGTCTCGACCGACTTGGCGCCGTGGTGTTCGACCTCGACGGCGCCATGAAGTTCCCGCACGTCTACAGGCTCATTGGTAAGTCAGGCTTCCAAATACCCATCCTTGGCCTGGTCGACGATACCGAGAAGGGAAGTTGGCTGGGGCAGATCGGCGGCAAGCCGGCCGACGTCGTGGGCACGACCGTGTTCGTCTCGGACCCGGACCTTGAGGCCGAGTACTGCGCAGCCCTGACAGGGCCAGGCGTGGGACGGGCGCTTATCGCGGCTGGCTACTGCAAGGAAGCGGCGATCCTCTCTACCGCTGGAGTAGCTGCGATGGACGACGTCACCTCTGAGGCGATGGCGGCGTATTGCCGGAAGGACAAGGTTGCAGCGGCTGTTGCCATTGCGTCGCAGCTCGACCTAGCTACCGCAACGAAGATCACTAGTGTCCACGACTTGATCACGCGACTCCAGGTGATCGGCACCGCCTGATGACTGAGGAGACCGACCCGCAGCGCCTTGCTGCCGCCAGCGAGCAGCCGAACCTGTTGGTCGTCGCCCCGCCCGGCTGCGGGAAGACCGAGTTGCTGGCCCTTCGCGCCCTCGAACTGATTCCGCGCCTCGCGCCGAATCAACGGATTCTGGCACTGACATTCACGAATCGAGCGAAGGCCAACCTAGGCGACCGCCTGCAGGGGCTGCTCGGACGTGAGCGTTTCCGGCGCTACGTCGCCGTGCACAACTTTCACGGCCACGCTGCAGAACTGGTTCTAGCCCATGGCAGGACCCTCGGGCTGCCTGTCACAGAGCTCAAGATGCCGACGACCAAGACCCTGCGGAAGGCCTTGGAAGCGATCTCCACCGACTCCGCCTCGCAGCGATCTGCCGCTGAGGTGCTTGCTGTCACAAAGCGACAGCCTTTGAGCGACGAGGAGATCCTCGGAGCACTCGGCGGGCCTGGCAACGAACTCGCCTTGCAGGTGGAGCTGGATCGAATCCTCACAAACGAGCTGCACTACGAGGATCTCCTTCGGCATGCGCAGCGCTTGCTCCTCGTTGACGAGGTCGCCAACCTGTATCGCCAGCACTACGGCGCCGTGCTGGTAGACGAGTTCCAAGACCTCTCACCGCAGCAGTTGGCAATCGCGTTGGCGACCTGCACGACCTCGCGGACGTTCGTGGGCGACCCGCTCCAGGGCATCTATTCATGGGCTGGTGCTGAGCCCGCGAAGGTGGAGGCCGAACTTCGAGAGATCTGCGGCGATCCGATTCCGCTCACCGTCTCGTACCGTTCGTCGCCAGCTGTGCTAGCCATGTTGAACGGTGTTTCAGGTCGGCTCGGTGGAGGTGAGTTGCAGGCCGCGAGACCCGAGGACTGGCCTGGCGGTGGAGCGGCGTCAGTCTTCAAGCTCCCAACTACCGCCGATGAAGCCTCCTTTATCGCTGCAATCAGCGAACAGATCGTGAAAGCCGACCCCACCGCATCAGTCGGGGTCATTGCTCGGTCTGGATGGCGACGCGGCGAGATCGATCTGGCCTTCGCTGGCATGTCAGACGTCCCGTGCCGCAGGTGGGACCTTGCGATCGAGGACCCCGCGATCCTGGATCGCCTCCGAGCCGCCGTTTCCGGGATGCCCAAGGGAATCTCTTTCGAGGACGCATTCGCGAGGGTGGCATCAACGATCGACCCGAGCGACGTCGACACCCTCGAGCAGGTGCAAGACGCATTTGGACAACTCGAGGCGGTCGGTGCGGCAGGAGTTCGGGCCGCTTTGCAGCAGTTCCGAGTCCGCCAGGACGATGCACCGATCGAGCCGGGCGTTCATTTGTTGAACGCGCACACGGGAAAGGGCCAACAGTTTGATTGGGTGTTCGTTCCGGGTCTGGAGGAGCGCCACCTGCCTGATAGACGCTCGAGCACCGGTGCGGCTTTGGCCGAGGAGGAGCGTGTGCTCCTTGTCATGCTCTCCCGGGCAAAGCATGGCGTCGTCGTGACGTACGCACAGACGCTGTCCGGGATGTATGGGCCGTATGCCTCCAAGCCGAGCCGATGGCTGTCCGGGCTCGCGGCTACCGCGACGATGAACTGGGAGCAGTTGGAGGCTCATCTGAATGAGCTCTATCCCGAGCACGGAGGTGCCGCGTGAACTTCAAGCACACGAACGTCCAGGCACTGGGGAACTTGGATTGCGGCAATCTCAGATCGGCCGATCCAGCGCCAGGCGAGGGCCGCCATACTTCCCGTACAGGTCCAGCCCGCCCCGTCGAAACAGCGCGCCCGTTCCACAACTCGAGGTGGCGGTCAGCACATCGCTGCTTTGGTCCAGTCAACTGCATCGCCGGATTGGCGACCGCTAACCGCGAGACGGTTTCTCGAAGTCTTGGGAGCCTCCTTCTCCCGCGTGGCGCCCGGCTGCAAAGGCCGCATCCACTGCAGCACGGGTTCGCTCCGTGCTGCTGGGCATGAGATGGGTATAGGTGCGCAAGGTGAAGCCGGGGTCGCTGTGGCCGAGGTACTCGGACACTGCGCGAATCGATTCGCCGGCGTCGAGGAGCACGGAGGCGTACCAGTGCCGTAGGGCGTGCATGCCGTTGTCACGCGATTGCTCGATGCCCACATGGGCTTGGCCGGGCTTCCAGAGCCGCGTGTTGAAGTAGTTGCGGTTGAGGGCCGAACGCTCGCGTGTGGCGAGTATGAGTCCTGCGCTCGATTTCGTGTTCGCCAGGGGCGTTCCCCATGGGAGCGTGACGCTTCGCCGAGGGTAGGTGGCGAGGTGGCTGCTGAGTTCCGTTGCGACGCTCTCGGGCAGGGGGACGGTGCGGGTCTTATCGCCCTTCGGCAGGCCAAAGACGAGACGGTTTCCTCCGAACACCTTGACTTGTCGCCTGACCTCGACGACCCCGCGGAGGAAGTCGATGTCCTCGACCGCGAGCCCGAATACCTCGCCTTGGCGTAGTCCCAGCCCAGAACCTAGCGTGACTGCGATCCTGTATTGGGGCGGGAGTGCGTCGTGCATGGAGGAGACCCATTCGGACGGCCAAGGCACCACCTTGCGGCGCGACGTTGCGGGCCTTGTCACTGAACTGGCCTTGCACGGATTCTTGGCGATCATGTCGTCGTCGACCGCAGCCGAGAAGATGGCAGACACGTTCGAGAAGATGACGCGCCGGTAGGTCTCGGCCATCTCCATCGATCGCAGGAGCTTCTGAATCGTCGACGGCTTGATCTGTCGCAGTTCGAGGTGTCCCAGCGTCGGGAACACGTGGAGCCTGAGGCGCAATTCCGTCGCCTCATAGGTCAGTGGGCTGAAGGTCCGGCTGTCGAGCCACTCCTCGGCATAGACCCGAAACGAGATCCTGCCGGCGTCGACATCAAGGTAGGTTCCACGGAGCTTGTCCGCCTCAACGGTGTTGCGGAACGCGACCGCCTCCGCTTTGCGTCTGAAGGTCTTGCGGCGCTGCCGCCCCTCGGGATCTCGATAGTTCACAACGTAACGAGGGCTCCCGTCCGCTGGCCTACCGGGACTAATGCTGGCCATGGCTGTCCTGGGCAGAATCCGACCGGGTGACCAGCGATGCTGACGAGCATCTGCGGCCTGGTGGCGCTGGAACCGATTCCGTTTGAGGGTGATGGCCTCTCGGTATCACTGATTCTCCTCGAGTTGCACCGTCCAATTGATCACGGTTGCTGCCCGCCAGCGCAGGTGCTTTCCGACACGGAAGCCGGCCGGCCCGTAGCCCGTCGTCCGCCAGGAGTAGATGGTCTGCTTGGTCACGCCTAGGTAGGACGCGACATCGTCGATGTCCCACAGCTCTTGGGCGTCGACCAGCCTGGGGGCCCGGTTGCTGCGGCCTCCGCGCCGCCGCGGGCCAAAGACTCCCGGTTCCATAGCCGGCACGTTCGAGTTCGTTGCCATCATCAAGCCCCTCCTCGCGGCGTTGACGGACAGTTGGTCTACGGGCACCTATGTCCGACGGCGGCGTGGGAGCGATCACGTCGATGGAGATGATGTGGCAGCAAGATGACTCGGGCATCGCCGCGCTGGTCGACGAGCTGTGCGATGCCAGGCTGGTGGGTGGGGCAACCGACACGGGTTGCGACCTAGCAGGAAAGGCCCCTGAGGACCGTGCGGCAGGGGATGGCGCTCGCGAAATTTGTACCGAATTTGTAACAGACGAGCGGCTACCAACTGAATCGCCCCGGGTCTGATGGAGGCTCTCAATCCTGGGAAGGATGATGAGAGTCATGGCAGCACCGAGGAAGTACAGCGTGGAGTTGCGCGATCGCGCGATCCGGATGGCGCTGGATGCGAGGCGCGATCCCGAGACCCGGACGGGGGCGATCAAGCGGGTCGCCGATCAGTTGGGAATCCATCCTGAGGCGTTG
>JAUYJT010000068.1 GCA_030700225.1 Candidatus Nanopelagicales bacterium
GCGCCTCCCAGGGACCACGCGGTGACGTGATGCGGCTGGGTGTGCTCAGGACCCACATCACAACCCGGGATCACACACCCCCCGTCTCGAACAGCCAAGGCCCTGCGCTGCGCTGGGGTCGCAAGACGTACCGAACGCCCCACCGCCACAGGCTGGAGTTGAGTCAAACCCAAACGGTTCAACAACGAACGCGGATCCACTGGTTCGCGAGGCTCAGCGATCACGGGAGTGATCTTGCAGGAACACAACCCGAACCGGGCACCGGCATGTCCTAGGACCTGATCGTGACCCAGCTGGCCCAAGCCGGCACCGCCAGCGCACCACGAATCCGCCCCGGCGCCCGATTCGGCATCGGCGCCTTGGTGTGCGCCGCATTCGGTGTGCGATTCCGTGTGAGATTGCCCGGGGGAGGTGTTGGCGACTTGTTCGGCTTGTGCCATGGTCATGGTCAACGTGACCGCCGCTGGTAGTCCGCCGTGTTTGGGAAGGTCGGCTTTGCTGACCAGAAGCATCAAAGCGTCAGCGTTGCGCTGCGCGCGGGTCAAACCGTCGCCCTCGACGCGAACCGAGTCAGCGCAAGCCGCCACAGCTTCTTCGAACGCTTTGCCGTCCACACCAGCTAGGCGTCCCTCGAACACCGATATGTCACGGAACCTGGTGTACGACAAATATCGGTCGTCGTGGGCGTCTTGTTCGCATCGATGCGCCAGGTCGGTTTTGGCCAAAGCCACAGCGTGAGCGCACGCCCGCGCCACCTGAGCCACACTCAACTCCGTCAGGACCGGCGCCAACGCCTTGGCCACATCCTCGGCCTGGCCGGTGTCCAAGCCACGGGTGCCGCTTTCCATCCGCGCGTAACGTTCCACCCCCACCCGGCCCACGCGCCACGGCCCAGAGCACACCGGGTGGGAATCGACGAACCGCGCCGCCGCTACAAGGCTGTGCGCCGCACCGCTGGCCCAACCATTGGCGCATAACGTGGAATGGGCCTGCAAAGCCAACGCGTCCTGGTGTTCAGCCGCGGTAATACGGCGAGCCAGTTCCGCCTGCGCCGCGTGCACCGCCCGGGACAACACAGCCACGTCCGCGGCCAACACATCGCCGCAGCCCAGGCCCGAGGGAACCGTCGCGTCAGCCGCGGCCATCAGCGCCGACATCACCCCAGCAACCGGCGGCGACGCCGCGCACCCCACGCCCCCAGCTTCGGAAGACCCACCCAACTCAGCCACCGACATGGCCACCACCCCCATCCCCGCTTCGTAGAGGAAACCTGTACTCGCACACATGTTCCCACGAGGGTCCGACAATCAACGGCACACCACGCAGGCTGTGGATAACATCCCCGATGTCACGACCTGTGGACAAAGAATGAACCGGGTCTCGTGCCACGTAAGGCCCATGCCCGTGTGCAGCGGCATTCCGCGTCAGAGAAGTGCGCTTCTCGCATGTCGCCTGCCATGAGCATGGGACCGCTGTAGGCGGTTTTCTGCCAGGTTCATGGGACCACCTGGATTGCCAGTCATGGGACTACCCGGTGCGCCTCCTCGGAGGTTCCTTGGCCTGGACCGTTCCCCTCGAAGGCGACAGGCCTAGCGCGCGGCCCGCCCTTGCTCGGGCGTGACCCGGTCGACTGCTACTTCCAGTTCCGAGAGGAGTCGCTGGCTTGTCGACCTCTGGGCGATCGCGTCACGCTGGACTTGCTCGCCGCCACCGAGTCGAGTCACAGCCGTCCCACCCTCAACTCCGAGAAGCCCGAGAAGCCCGAGAAGCCCGAGCACGACTATCGGTTGGTGTCCTGTTCACCGCCACCAGGTGACGGCGGACACGAGTACTGCCGACTGGTAGCCAGGAGGGCTGCCCGGCACGTTGCTAGCCGACTAGGTTGTCGGCTGGGCCGACCAAGTCCCAGCCGCCATCGGCAACGATTGTCGTGCCTGTGATGTAGTCACCCGCCGGCGAAGCCAGGAACGCGACAACGGCCGCGACCTCATCGGGAGTCTGAAGTCGGCCCAGCGGCACGAGGCGACCCACTTGGTCAGGATCCAGCCCGTAGCGCGATTCCCAAGCTTCGGTCCGCACGATCCCCGGCGCGACCGCCGCAGTCCGGATCCCGTATCGGCCCCATTCCTGTGCCCACGTGGCCGTCAAGCTCTCCACGCCCGCGCGGGCGGCCGAAGAATGAGACATGCCGGGCATCCCGCGTCTCGGAGTCATAGTGATCGACACGATCCGCCCGTATCCGCTTGGGATCATCGAACGCGCCGCGATCCGAGTCGTGACTCGCCACACGGCATCTAGGTTCAGCCGGGTAACCGCCCGGAACCCGTTCTCCGAGATCGCCTCCGCCGGGCTGATGAACTGCCCTCCGGCGTTGTTGACCACGATATCGATCTTGCCGCTGCGCTCCAGGATGTCATCGATTAGGGACTCGACGGCTTCGGGCTCACGCAAGTCGCAGGGCATCGGCCAGGCCTCTCCGCCGGCATCGCCGATGAGGGTGGTCGTTTCAGCGAGCGGTTCTGGCCGTCGCCCCACGCAGCACACGGTCGCTCCGAGCCTGGCTAGCTGGAAAGCACAAGCCCGACCGATTCCCGTGCCGGCTCCGCTCACCCACGCCGTTCGCCCGTCCAGGCAGCCCGCGGCAAGAACCTCGGAAACCGGTGTCACGACTCGACCTCGTCCCCACCGGAGGGGCGATCACTCACGATCTCCGGCGACTCCTCGCGAGCCTTCCGGTATACCGCTCGGCGCCGCACCGTGTATGTGATCGCCAGCAGCCCAAGCACGAAACCCGCGAAGGCCACCCAGATCCACCACCCGTTCCCCGCTGCCACCAACGAGTCCCGCAGCAACCACAGCACTACCAGCGCCACCGCCCAGGCTGCCGTGCCAGCTATCGTGGCGCCGACGCCGTCAACGTCCAGCGGCTTGATGTCCTCGTCCACTCCGGGCTCCAATCAGCTCTTGGCTGGCTCGAACCTCAGGACCACGAGTTTCTTCCCCGGCACCCATTCGTCATCACCGGACAACGTCACCTTCTTCGACTTACCCGGCCCAAACTTCTTGATGCCAGTCTTGGTGGTGGCCACGAGCTTCTTGCCGACGAACACGTACGCGACGACCGTCCCGTCCAGGGGCTTTGAGCTGACGTTTTCCAAGGTGCCGCGCACTCGCAACTCACCATCGGCGGACAACACCGACCAGGCCGTCATCTCCACCTCTTCGGTGACCGTGTCGCTCGATTTCGGCGCCTTCGGAACGCCACTCTTCTCCGTCTGCTGCTCACCCGAGCCAGACGCGGCGCTGTCGGCCGAAGGATCTGAGCGAGGGATCAGTCCTGGGCCCGAGACAACGACCCAGAACCACACGATCATCAGGAACACTGCTCCGGCCGAGGCAAACCATGCCAGCGCCATCTGCGGCCGATGGTGAGGTACCTCAGGCGGAAGGCGATCAAGCGCCCGGTGAGTCGGCCGCCCTTTGACATCCACGCTCATGACCCAAGGCTATGGCGCCAGGCACCGCCCCGCCGGAACTTCGCAATCCCCGTGCTCACCCGGCCATCCGCGCGATCAGGTAGTCAATGCAACGGGTCAGGGCGGCAACATCGGCTGGTTCCACCGACGGGAACATCGCGATTCTCAGCTGGTTGCGACCCAACTTGCGATACGGCTCGGTGTCGACGATTCCGTTGGCACGCAGCGCTTTGGCCACAGCCGCGGCATCCAGCCGCTCGTGGATATCAATCGTCCCGACCACCGCGGACCTCAACTCAGGGTCAGCCACGAAGGGCGTCGTCCAGACATTCGACTCAGCCCACGTGTACAAGGTCGAGGCCGATTCCTGGGTACGCGCAACTGCCCAGTCGATTCCTCCCGATTTGTTGAACCAGTCCACCTGCTCGGCCATCATCCAAATCGTCGCCAACGCTGGAGTGTTGTAGGTCTGGTTCTTCACTGAGTTGTCGATCGCCGTGACCAGATCGAGGAATGCGGGAATGTGGCGCCCCGACGCTGAGATCTCGCGAGCTCGTTCCAAAGCCAGAGGGGACATCAAAGCGATCCACAGGCCACCGTCCGACCCGAAGGACTTCTGCGGGCTGAAGTAGTACACGTCGAAATCCGCGGCCCTGACCGGAAGACCACCCGCTCCCGATGTGGCGTCGAAGACCATCAACGAGTCGTCGGATGAGCCAGCCACGCGACCCGGCTTGATGGCCACTCCTGTCGACGTTTCATTGTGCGGCGAGGCGTACACGTCGATCCAATCAGCCGCCTCAAAGACGGGCGCGGAACCAGCGGGGGCGAGGCGAACATCCTGCTCACCAAGAAACGGCGCGATCGAGGCAGACTTGGCGGCCTTCGATCCGAACTCCCCGAACGACAAGAACTGCGCCCGTTCGCGGATTAGTCCGAACGTGGCCACTTCCCAGAACGCCGTCGCCCCACCGTTACCCACTACGACGCTGTAGTCATCCGGAAGCTTGAAGAAATCGCGCAACCCTTCCTGGATTCGCGCGACCTGACCCTTCACCGTGGCCTGGCGGTGCGACGTTCCGAGATAGGTCGTCGCCACTCTCGCCAAGGAGTCCACTTGCTCGGCCCTGACCTTCGAAGGCCCGCATCCGAACCGTCCGTCGCCAGGCAGCATCTCAACTGGAATCACAATCTGCGCCGAATCAACCGCTGTCATGTCACTTCCCGATCACTACTGAGTCTCTGCCAACGGCAGGCAGGCTCCCGGTCACCATGGTCTCGTCCCAGCCTGGAACCTGCTCGGGCTTGCGCGGGGCCGGACCCACATATCGCGCCGATGGTCGAATAAGGCGACCCGTCCGCTTCTGTTCCAGGATGTGAGCGCTCCACCCCGCCAGCCGAGCGCAGGTGAACATGGAAGTGAACAGGTGCGCCGGGACCTCCGCGAAGTCCAAGACAATGGCTGCCCAGAATTCGACATTCGTCTCCAGCACCCTGTCCGGGCGCCTCGCCCGGAGCTCCGCCAGAGCGGCCTGCTCAAGAGCCACAGCAGCTTCATACCTGGGAGCGTCCAGTTCCTTGGCTGTGCGGCGCAGCACGCGAGCGCGGGGATCTTCAGCCCTGTAGACACGGTGCCCGAAGCCCATTAGCCGTTCACCTCGGTCGAGGAGCCCGCGTACGAAGCCCTCTGGATCACCCGTGCGTTCGACCTCTTCAATCATGCTCAGGACGCGCGATGGCGCGCCACCATGGAGTGGCCCGGACATCGCACCCACAGCTCCCGAGATCGCGGCGGCCACATCTGCCCCGGTGGAAGCGATGACGCGGGCTGCGAACGTCGACGCGTTCATCCCGTGCTCGGCCGCCGAAACGAAGTAGGCGTCCACGGCCTGAACATGCTTCGGATCGGGATCTCCGCGCCACCTGATCATCATTCGCTCGACGATCGTTCTGGCTTTGTCGATCTCAGCCTGCGGAACCATCGGGACACCGAGTCCACGCGCGGACTGCGCGACGAACGACATCGCCATCACGGACACGTGAGCCAAGTTCTCGCGAGCTACTCGGTCGTCAATATCAAGCAAGGGCCTCAACCCCCAGCCGGGAGCCAACATCGCGATCGCGGACTGGACGTCAACCCTGACGTCCCCGGAATGCACCGGGATCGGGTACGGCTCCGCCGGAGGCAGGCCCGGGTTGAACTCGTTGTCAACCAGAACGCCCCAAACGTTCGCGAATGAGACTCTGCCGACCAGGTCTTCAATGTCGACGCCGCGGTACCGCAGCGCTCCACCGTCCTTGTCTGGTTCGGCTATCTCGGTCTCGAAGGCTATTACCCCTTCGAGCCCCGGAATGAACTCGTCCATCACTCCCCATTTCCCAAAGACTCGTTCCCCTGTACTCAGTCAACTAGATGTAGGCCCGGCCCTGCGAGGCAGCCCCTGTCAAGCGAGATCACGGCTGCAGTCGCTCCACAGTCCAAGCTGCCGCCTCGTCCAGCCACGGGTAGTCGGTCTTCGCCTTGAACCTGAGCCGATCGTGCAGCCGGGACGGTTGACCCTGCCAGAATTCTACAGACGACGCGCGCACCAAATAGCCGCCCCAGTAGTCCGGCATCGGCACTTCCATGCCCTCCGGAAACTCCTCGGCGACCTGAACGACACGCTTGTACAAGCTGGCCCGGGATTCGATTGGCGCTGACTGCATCGACACCCAGGCGCCCAGACGGTCATCACGCGGGCGGCCCGAGAAGTACGACTCTGCGACAGCGCGCGGCAGCGGCTCCGCCCGGCCGCGGATCAAGACCTGTCGGTGCAACGGGATCCACGCGAAACCCATCGCCACGCGCGGGTCGTCTTCGATCTGGCGAGCCTTGCGCGACATGCGGTTGGTGAAGAACCGAACCCCTTCGGGTCGAACTTCCTTGGCCAGGACCATGCGCACCGACGGACCGTCCAGACCACAAGTCGCCAAGCTCACCGCGTTGGGCTCAGGAAGGCCAGCCGCAACCGCGTCAGCGAACCACTTCCGGAACTGACCCAAAGGCGTCGAAGCCAACTCTTCCTCAAGCAGAGGTGGGGCCTGGTACTGAACGCGCTGCGCCATGGCATGGTCGAATTCACCCGATCCCCCATCTGGGACCTTTACCACCAGCGACCGTCGCCCAACCCAGCGACCAGGACTTCAGTCACTAACGCGTCCAGCGTCTGGTCCGATTGGGCCGCCCGTTCGCGCAACTGCTTGCGAAGTGACTTGGGAACCTTGACCTTCAGGTCGACCTTCTTGCCCTGCGGCCGCCCCAATCTCATCGAGTCCGAAGTCGCGTGCCCCGCGGCCAGGAAGCTCGAACCGCCGGCCTTATCAGCCTTGCCGGACTTACCTGCCTTGCCAGCGTCGGCTTTATCGGCCTTGCTGGACTTGTCGGTACCGGGTGCGCGTTCCAAGGCGCTACCTGTCTTGCCAGCCTCGCCCGTTTCCAGTTCAGGCTCATCCAGTCGCAAGAGCAGCGCCGGATGGACATCGGCATCAGGCGCCCGCCGCAACGCTGGACGGGGTCGCGTAGTCATCCTGTCTCACACTCCCTGTGGTCTTCGACTTCCAGTCCGGTCCAGTGTCTGGCCCAGGAGACTCTCGAACACGCCCGTCACTTCGCCTCCGCCACGATGGTCCAGATCCTGAACGGCCACACCGGCACCCTGGGCGCGCTGGATGACCGCCCTCTCCGGCACGGCCGGCGTGAGCAATAGCTGAGGGTATGCCTGAGCTACCTCGTTCCACCGGTAAGTGTGCTCGGCCAGTGTTCGCCTCATACGGTTGACGATGATTCCAGCCACTCTCAGCCTCAGATTGGCGCTGTCTCGAACAACTCCCACGGCCTCCAACGCCTGCTCCGCGCCAAGCAACGCGAAGAAACTCGGCTCGGTCACTACCAGTGCCTGCATCGCGGCCGCGAGCCCGTTACGCGTGACCTCACCAAGAGACGGCGGGCAGTCCATGAGCACGACGTCGTACTCCTGGGCCACCGGCCTTAGCGCACGGCGAAGTCGCAGGGCTGACCCAGCTGTCTGTGACGAGTTCCTGTGCTCGAGCGCTGGCTCAGAAGCGATCAGGTCGACTCCACCCCACCCCGAAGGGATGACAGCGTCGGCGGCCACGCCTTCACGCCCGTCCGCGAGCACGTCACCGCTAGTGAACTTCACCTTGCCGGGATTCAGGCCAGCGGTGGCGTTCGCCTGCGGATCGAGGTCGACAACCAGAACCCGCAAGCCGCGGGCCCTGGCGGCTCCCGCGAGTCCCAACACGACCGTCGTCTTGCCGACGCCACCTTTCAGGGACACAACAGCGAGCCCAGCCATGGCCCCAGTGTTGCACTGTCGCTTCGCCACGGGGTCACCGCTACCCACCGTCACGACCTGCGGGATCGCGAAGATGCGACTATTGATGCTGTCCTCGTAGGAAGGCAATCGTGAGCGAGCTGATAGACACAACCGAGATGTACCTGCGCACGGTATTTGAGCTGCAGGAAGAAGGGATCCCGCCCTTGCGTGCGCGCATCGCCGAGCGTCTGGCGCAAAGCGGGCCGACGGTGTCGCAGACGGTGGCCCGGATGGAAAGGGACGGCCTGCTGCACGTCGGGGAAGACCGGCAGATCCACCTGACCGCTGCTGGCAGGTCCGCATCCACGCGCGTGATGCGCAAACACCGCCTCGCCGAGTGCATGCTCGTTGACCTGCTCGGCATGGACTGGGACTTGACGCACGCCGAGGCATGCCGCTGGGAACATGTGATCAGCGACGATGTCGAAAGGCTCCTAATGGCCGCTCTGCGCCAGCCAGAAGCCTCTCCGTTCGGCCAGCCCATCCCCGGGCTATCGGAACTTGACCCCGAAGCGCGACCAGGCCCCGCAGCCGCTGAAGGCGTCCCGTTGACACAAATCGCCGGTCCTCACGTCCGCCAAGCTCGAATACTCAGCATCGGCGAGTCCGCTCAGGCGGACCCGACGATCCTGTCGACACTGCGCCGAGTGGGAGCGCAGCCTGGCGGGCTTGTCCAGGTCCGCCGCGTTGGCGACCACGTGATGGTCGGAAGCACAGGTGAGTACGCCGAGATAGAGGAACCGGTTGCCTCGCACATCACCGCGCTTCCGATCGCCGCGGCGCAGGACGCATGAGCACGTCCGGGGACACTGCGGGCCAACCTGCGAGAATGTCTAGCGTGTCCGTACTTGCACGGCGCTCTGGCGCCATTACCCCTGACCCAATCTGCGCCGCAGCCGTCGACACGGCCTGGAGGGCCGCGATCGCCGATGGAGGGGCAGAGTCAGTCGGTGGCCACCGCGGAACTTCTGCCAATGATGAGCGCGTCGTGACTCACACATTTGAGTGCACGTCGGCCGGATACGTGGGTTGGCTATGGCACGTGACGGTAGTGCGCGCGGAACACTCCCACCGGGTCACCGTGAGCGAGGTAGTAGCCCTGCCGGGAACCACGGCGCTCGTCGCACCGCAGTGGATTCCGTGGGCGTGGCGTCTGAAGCCAGGCGATCTGACCTCTGGGTCCGTGCTGCCTACCGACCCAGCCGATCCGCGCTTGGCCCCAGGCTGGTCCGGCGACGACGATCTGGCTGGGCCCCTGGATCCTGGGCCGCTTCACCCTGTCTGCTGGGAGGCTGGCCTGGGGCGCTCCCGTGTGCCATCAGCAGCTGGACGACTGGAAGCCGCGAGCCGCTGGTACGCCGGTCGATTCGGCCCAGCGTCGGCTATGGCGAAGACAACGCCTGGTTCATGCACCTCCTGCGGATGGATGCTTACGGTAGGCGGGCCAATGGGCCAGCAGTTCGGCATCTGCACTTGCGTCCTGTCTCCCGCCGACGGCAGCGCCGTGGCTTTCGACTACGGCTGTGGGGCCCACTCTGAGTCAACCGTGGCTTCTACTTGCGGGGGAGTCGCCGATGTCGCGGTCGACGATCTGGCACCTTGCGGCCTGGAGATCCAGCCCACGTGAGCCTCGCTCCCCTAACCTCCCGCACGGCCGCGCGGAACGGGGATAACCTGAGGACCGCCAACGAGGAGGGTGCATGCAAGGCAAACACGTTGCCGCTCTGAGCCTGGCGGCTGGGGCCGTCCTGATTCTGTCGGGGTGCCAGAAGCCGGCGCCGGCCATCACAGTGTGGAGCGGGACGACCAGCGTCGACCAACCCGCGTTGTGCTGGGCCTTCGATTCGGAGTCCCTCTCGCCGGGCGAATGCGCTGAGGAGATCATCACGGGGTCGGTGTCAACCGGGGTCGAGCAGATCGAAGCTGAAGCTGGAAACACCGTTGGGATCAGTGTCGACACAGCTGTCGCGGAAAGCGGGTGGTTCCTCAAGATCGGCGGCCAGACCGTAAACCAGGAACCGCTAACCGGCACCTACTTCCGGTTCACCTTCCCCATGGGCATGCCCAAGAACGGCATGCCGATGCAGGTCGTCGCAGGCAATAGCGGCAACGTGCGGGGGATCTGGCTCGTGCGGCTCGTGCCCAGCGGCGCCTAGCTGGCGCTCATCACCGGCCCCTGACGCGACCCCGAACGCGATCAGACAGTCACACGTCGAGGTCGTCGGCGACAACCCGCAGAACAGCCGCTGCCTGACGCGCGGTCGCGTCATCGGGATAGCGGCCCCGACGAAGCTGATTTGAGACCTTGTCCAAGGACTTGATCAGGTCCTCCATGATCAACGCGAGGTCCTCCGCTGGGCGCCGACTAGCCTTCACCACTGACGGGGGGGTGTCCAGAATCTGAACCGACAGCGCCTGCTTGCCCTTCTGGCTCTCCGCGACGCTGAAATCCACTCGAGTCCCTTGGCGAACGCTGGTCGTTCCAATCGGAAGTGCTCGCAAGTGGACGAACACGTCCTCACCATCGTCTGTTGTCAGGAACCCGTATCCCTTCTCGGAATCGAACCACCTAACAATCCCCGTAGGCACGATTGGCCTCCTGACCTAGCGGGTTCACTGACCCTGTTCGCGTTCACGGGCGGACTCTCCGCCCGCATACCGTTCCAAGGCTAGTCCACAGCGGCCTGTTGCGGCTGATTCCGGGCGCAGGACCGTGTCCCTACCGCCCCTGGTTGGCCACAGCAGCCGCTGCCTTGGCAGCCTCCTCCGGATCCAAGTACTCGCCGCCTTCCACAGTTGGCGCGAGATTCTCATCGAGTCGGTAGACCAACGGAATCCCTGTGGGAATGTTCAGCGCGGCGATGTCCTCGTCGCTAATGCCGTCGAGGTGCTTCACTAGTGCCCGCAGCGAATTGCCGTGGGCCGTGACCAGAACCGTAAGGCCAGAGCGCAAATCGGGGACGATCGAGTCGTACCAGTAAGGCAGCATTCTGTCTACGACGTCCTTCAAGCACTCCGTCGCCGGCAACTGCTCGGGGGCCAACCGGGCGTACCGGTCATCGTGAGTCTGCGCATACGGGTCTTCCGGGTCGATGGGCGGCGGCGGAGTGTCATAAGAACGCCTCCACAGCATGAACTGCTCTTCCCCGAACTCCTCCATGGTCTCTCTCTTGTTCTTCCCCTGCAGGGCGCCGTAGTGGCGTTCGTTCAGCCGCCAGTGACGCCGCACCGGGATCCAGTGCCGCTCCGCTGAATGCAGCGCGAGCTCGGCGGTCCTGATCGCCCGGAGCAGCACTGACGTGTGCAGGACGTCGGGCAGCACTCCGGACTCGAGCATCATCTCGCCGCCCTTGTCGGCTTCGAGGCGTCCCTGGTCTGTGATGTCGACATCCACCCAGCCGGTGAACAGATTCAGGGCATTCCATTCACTCTGGCCATGCCGTAGAAGTATCAAGGTCATTTCGTCGCTGAGGGTCATGGGCACATCGTGCCGCAGGACAGGTAGCTTTCGCCACGGAAGCCGCTACTCGTCAGGATCTCGCGGAGCAAGGCGGGCGAACCCCTCTAGATGGCGGGTGGATTCCCCCCGCGCCAGCCGCCAGCGCCACTCCTCGGTAATGGCGCGAGCGAACCCAAGCTCCAAGATGGTGTTGAAGTCGCCGTCGGCGTGAATCAGGACAGCGCCCAGGATCTGGTCGAGAACTTCTGACGTGACCGATGCCACCGGTATCCGTCCGGCCAGGTAGATGTCGCCCTCGCGGTCCAGGCAGTAGGCGATCCCGAGCATCTTCAAGTTCCGCTCCAACAGCCAGCGATAGACGACCGCGTGGTTCTCATCAGGGCGACGGGCGACGAATGCGTTCACTCCGACCGAGTGAGTCCCGACCACTAGGGACACCGTCGTGCGCAGCTTGGTCTCCCCCTCAAGGACCACGACGAAGTGACCGGGAGTTGGCTCCTCCGCCGCCAGACCAGCGTCGCTGAGGTACTGGCGGATCACGTCTACAGCTGACACGCCTCTGCCCTTCTCTAGTTGGCCACGACGAGACCGGGGTCCGCATGTCGGGCGATCGCATCACGGTATTGCGCGAGAGTCGCAGCCGCCGTGGCAGCCCAGCTGAACTGGCTGGCATATGCCACAGCGGGCCCGGACATAGCGTCAAGCCGGGACCTATCGACAATGACGCTGGTCAGGATGTCAGCCCAATCGCTTTCGCCATGACCGTCAATCAAGAAGCCGCCTTCCCCGTCTCGCACGGCAGTGCGCAGGCCGCCAACACCAGCGGCGAGGACGGGAGTACCGCATGCCTGGGACTCCAGCGCCACGAGCCCGAATGACTCGGAGAATGACGGCACAACCACAAGATCGGCAGCCCCGTACCACTTGGCCAGCGTTGCGGCATCGGTCGGTGGTTGGAACCTGACCAGGTCCTCGATCCCGGACCTGGCAACCAACCCCGACAGCCCGTCCATGTACCCAGTGCCACCCGACGGTCCGCCGCATACGACAACGCCAAGCCGTCGCCTCAACTCTGGCATGGCTTCCACAACGCGGGCAACGGCCCTCAATAGCAAGTCGGGTGCCTTCAGGGGCTGGATCCTGCCCACGAAGAGAATCAGGAACTGGTCGTCCGGGATGCCGAGCCTACGGCGATCCGCTGCCCGGTCGCCGGGCCGGAACACAGACACATCCACGCCCGGATGCACTACTGATATCGAACCGGGATCAGCACCGTAGTGATTCACAAGGTCTGCCGCTTCGTCGGCCGTGTTCGCGATGAATCGATCCGCGACACCTGCGAGTTGTTCCTCGGCGAGGACCCGCATCCGCGGCTCCGGCTTGTCCCGCTCGGTCAGTGCCGCGTTCTTGACCTTCGCCATTGTGTGCATGGTGTGCACCATCGGGACGTCCCAACGCTCGGCGGCCAGCCATGCCGCCTGCCCCGACAACCAGTAGTGGCTGTGCACTACGTCGTAGGGGGGCCACGCGCCATTGGATTGCCTCCGCAGCAGCTCCGATGTGAACGCGCAGACCTGCCCAGGAAGATCCTCCTTAGGCACACCCTGAAGGGGCCCCGCGGACAGGTGATGGACGCGAACGCCTGGCCAGGGGTGAACAACATCCGGCTGACGATCTGACGTGGCACGCGTGAACACGTCGACTTCGGCTCCCGCCGTCGCCATGCGCTCGGCGGTGCGCGCGATGTAGACGTTCATGCCGCCCGCGTCCCCTGTCCCCGGCTGGTCGAGCGGCGAAGTGTGCAGACTCACCACAGCGACACGCAGGGCTCGATCAGCGAGCCGAGAAGCAAGCATCGTCATCGTCCCACCGGCCTGGCTACGAGGGGCCGCGCGCAGAATGCGAAATCACGCAAGTGCTTCAGACCTCGCCGTCGTCGGGAACACCTGGGCCAGCGACGCTGACTGCCGCGTATGGCTCTCCGGTAACGATGTGGATGACCCTCTTGGCGATGGTGACGGCGTGATCCGCGAAGCGCTCATAGAACCGAGAAAGGAGCGTGACATCTATGGCCTCCTCGACACCGTAGGGCCATGACTCGGAAAGGACTCGCCTGAACAAGCTCGCGTGAAGTTCGTCCATGAGGTCGTCACTGCGTTCGATATCGATGGCCAAAGAAACGTCCTTGGTCGAGATGATCGAGCCCGTGAGCCCGACGATCGCCTCGGCAACAGCGCCCATCTGCGCGAAAGTTCCCCGGAGCTCCTGCGGCACGCTGGACTTCGGATAGCGCAAGCGCGTCTGCCGCGCGACATGCCGGGCGAGATCACCCATCCTCTCCATCGACATCGAGATCTGAATTCCGGTCATGACGATCCGCAAATCGGTCGCCACTGGCTGCTGCAGTGCCGCCAGCTCATAGCACTGCTCATCGATGTCGGCGGCCATCATGTCGACGGTCTCGTCGCCTTCAATGACAGACTCCGCCAGCTGAAGATCCGCGTCCAGCAGAGCCCTAGTCGCTTTGCTGATCGCCGATCCGACCAGCACCGTCATCTGGACTAGCTCCTGGCTGATCGCATCCAGCTTCTCGTGGTAGGTCTCCCGCATCGTGAACTCCCTGCTTGATGCCACCAGTCATTCTAGTGCGCGCGAGTCTTGAACCTACGGCTGGAGACCGTGCGGGAGCGGTCCCCCGGGTGGGGCGCTGCCATGAGCCGCCAAAGTCGTACTCTTCGTGCGTGAACCCGAGCTCGCCCCACACACCGGACCTGTGTCCCGGCTCACCGTCAGGGGCGAGCGTGGGGTCTATCTCCCCAGAGCTGGAATCTGTCTTGTCCGTGCTCGGTGGTGTAGTCATCGTCTGCGACAAGACGGCCAGCGTAATCAGGGCGTCGCCGGGTGCCGCCCATCTGCGCCTGATTCGAAGAGGGCGGATCGCCTTCGATGAGATCGCTGAGTGCGCGGCCGACTCACAAGTCGCCGGGAAACCCGTAATCCGAGCCGTGACGGTGCGGCGCCCGCCTCTTCGGAAGGGATGGCTCGACCTGCGCGTGCGCGCCGTTCCCCTGGAAGGTGCCCTGTCACTCCTGCTCATCGATGACCTCACCGAGGAGAATCGGGTGGCCGCGGTGCGCCGGGACTTCATCGCCAACGTCAGCCACGAGCTGAAAACGCCCGTCGGCGCGGTGTCGCTCCTGGCTGAGGCTCTGGAAGCGGCCACTGATGACCCAGAGGCCGTGCGCCACTTCGCCAAGCAGTTACAGACTGAAGCGGGTCGGTTGTCCCAGCTGATCAGCGACGTGCTCGACCTGTCCCGAGTGCAAGGCGACGACCCCATGTCGCACGCCTATGACCTCTCTGTCGACGCGCTTGTGGCGGGGGCAGTGTCGTACGTGACCGCAGCCGCGGATGCCAAGGGAATCGCCATCGTCGTCGGAGGCGACCACGACGCCCACGTCTTCGGCGACGAGTCACAACTGCTCGCCGCCCTCAGGAATGTCCTGGCCAACGCGGTCGCCTACAGCGACACGAGCACCCGCGTCGCGGTCGCCGTAAGGGTCGGCGAATCCATCGTTGACATCGACGTGAAGGATCAGGGAATCGGTATCCCGGAGCCGGAACTGGACCGGATATTCGAGCGCTTCTACCGAGTCGACATGGCAAGGTCGAGAGCCACGGGAGGCACGGGCCTTGGCTTGTCGATCGTCCGCAACGTGTGCCGCAATCATGGCGGAGACGTCAAAGTGTGGTCGGTCGCGAACGAAGGCTCAACGTTCACGATCCAGCTTCCAAGGTACAACGGGCAAGACCCGGCTGACGACCATGATCTGGCTCCGGCCATGGCGGTACCGAGTGACCAAAAGGAGCTGACGTGATTCGCCTGCTCGTCGTGGAGGACGAGGAGTCCATCCGCGATGCTCTCAGCTTCATGCTCCGCAAGGAGGGCTTCGAGGTTGAACTCGCGAGCGACGGAACCGACGCTCTTGCCCGGTTCCAGCGCCACGGAGCCGACTTGATCTTGCTTGATCTGATGCTCCCCGGCTTGTCGGGGACCGAAGTGTGCAAAGCGGTCCGACAGAAGTCGAGCGTCCCGATCATCATGGTCTCGGCGAAAGACACCGAGGTGGACAAAGTAGTCGGGTTGGAGCTTGGGGCTGACGACTACGTGACCAAGCCATACTCAAGCCGGGAGCTAGTGGCCCGGATCCGAGCTGTCCTTCGCCGAGGACCCGAATCCGAGGAACCAGCCGACACGAAGCTAGTCGCGGGGCCCGTGCGGATGGATGTCGAGCGCCACATCGTCACCGTCGACGGCACCGAGGTTGCCCTGCCCCTGAAGGAGTTCGACCTGCTTGAACTGTTCCTGCGCAACACCGGGCGCGTGCTCACTCGAGGGCAGTTGATAGACCGGGTCTGGGGCTCCAACTATGTCGGCGACACCAAGACACTCGACGTCCACGTGAAGCGGCTGCGTTCCAAGATTGAGCCTGATCCAGCCAATCCGATCCTGCTGCGGACGGTCCGAGGTCTCGGCTACAAGTTCAGCTCCTGAGGGCTGACAGACTCGCTGGCGGTCGTCGCCGCGTCTTCCGGCACGGAGACCGGGTGCCTCCGCGTGGTACCCTGGGTTCCCGGTGAAAGGGGCCACTCCATATGACGTTCAAGGTCGGCGACACCGTCGTATACCCGCACCACGGAGCCGCTTCAATCGATGCGATCGAGACCAGAACCATCAAAGGCGAACCAAGAGAGTACCTAGTACTTCGCGTTCAGCAGGGAGATTTGACCGTCCGGGTCCCCTCGGACAATGTGGATCTCGTTGGCGTTCGCGACGTCGTAGACGCGGAGGGCTTGGACCGCGTTTTCGATGTGCTCCGCAAGCCCCACGTAGAGGAACCGACGAACTGGTCGCGTCGATACAAGGCCAACCTGGAGAAGCTCGCATCGGGAGATGTCGTAAAGGTCGCCGAAGTCATTCGCGACCTTTGGCGCCGCGATCAGGACCGCGGACTTTCCGCCGGAGAAAAGCGAATGCTGTCCAAGGCCCGTCAAGTGCTTGTCAGCGAACTGGCCTTGGCTGAGAACACGAATGAGGACAAGGCCGAAGCGCTGTTGGACGAGATACTCGCTTCCTGAAGCCATGGGCGCTAGAGTCCCGGCACTGCGATCTGCGCTCGTCGTTGAGGCAGCTGTCGAAGGAGTGCCATGGGACGACTCAAACGGCCCCCCAGCCGAGTTGTCGAAACCCTGCGATTCCTTGTCGTTGTTCTCTGCGCGGCGATCGGATGGCAGATCGCCCGCTCCATCTCTGGAGCATCTGACGCCCCCATTCTCGGCTGGTTGAACGGGCCCACGCTTGGCCTGGTGATCGGAGCCGGATTCGGATACTCCGCTGGCGGAATCGTTGCCAGGTACGCGGTGTCGTCGCTTGACCGAGGCGACCGCGCGCTCGAGGGCGTCACACCGGAGGAACTGGTCGCTGGCTCGATCGGCGGGATGGCCGCGGGACTACTGACGGCCCTTCTCACGTGGCCGGTGTTCCTGCTAACTCCCGCCGTGATCGCCGCCTGCCTGTTCGCCTTTGTCGTAATCCTCGGCTCAGCGTTCGGATTCACCGTCGCCAAACACCGACGGGAGGCCGTTCTGGGAGCACTCGGCGCCCGGGCCGGGATTTCCGCAACCCCTCGGCAGCTGACGAGAGGTCGGCTCATTGACAGCTCGGTCGCGATCGACGGCCGAATCCTGGACGTGATAGCGGCGGGTTTCGCGGAGGGGCGGATCGTGGTCTGCCAACCCGTTCTGGACGAACTTGCGAATCTGGCGGACAGCTCCGATCAGCGCCGACGGCAGAAGGGGCGCAAGGGCTTGGAGACCCTGGACGTGCTGCGCCGCACAGACGGAGTCTCGGTGACAGTCATTCCCGACGAAGCGCCAGAGATCGCCGATGTGGACGCCAAGCTCGTCCGTATCGCGATCGCTCGCTCGCTGGCACTACTGACCCTTGACACTGGGCTGGCCAAGTCCGCGTCAATCGCGGGTGCTGCGGTTCAGAACCTCCACGCTTTGTCGCTGGCACTGCGCCCACCGGTCCTCGTCGGGGACTCCCTGACTGTCCGGCTCGTCAGGGAGGGCAAGGAGGCTGGGCAGGCTGTGGCCTACCTCGACGACGGAACGATGGTAGTAGTAGAGCGTGGACGTGACCGGATCGGTGGGGATCTCCATGTAGAGGTCACCAGCGTTCTTGTCACGTCGAACGGCCGGATGGTGTTCGCACGGCGACTGGACGTTGAATGACCGGCGTCGGATGTGTGATCCCCGCCGCTGGCAAAGGCGAGCGGTTGGGCGGGCCCGTGTCCAAGGCACTGCGAGATCTCGGCGGGGCGCCGCTGCTGGAACATGCGGTGCGCGCCATAGCCGCTTGCCGAGCCGTGACACACATAGTCGTTGCCGCGCCTGAACATCTGCTTGAGGAATTCAGCAGCGCGATCGCAGGACTGGACACGGTCGCTGACCTCCACGTGACAGCAGGCGGAGCGAGCCGCACTAGCTCGGTGCGCCTCGGCCTGGCGGCGCTCCCGACAGGAATCGACACGGTGCTGGTCCATGACGCGGCCCGTCCTTTGGTCCCGCCCGAAGTCGTCGAGTCGGTGGTCGCCGCGCTCAAATCGGGGGCGCAAGCCGTGGTTCCAGTTACTCGCGTCGTCGACACCATAAAGCAGATCGACGCTGCCGGGCGAGTGGTGTCAACGCTGGACCGATCCACATTGCGATCCGTCCAGACCCCGCAGGGCTTCCGCCGCGAAGTGCTGACCGAGGCGCTGCGGCTCGCGCGCGGCGAACGCACTGACGACGCCGCCCATGTCGAGGCCATCGGCGTGCCCGTGCTCGTTGTTCCTGGCCACGAGGACGCCCTGAAGGTCACGCGGCCCATCGACCTGCTCACCGCTGAAGCCCTGCTGCGACGTCGGATGGCTGCCCGTGTCAACTGAGCTTCGCGTTGGAATCGGCGTAGATGTCCACCAGTTCGATGCGAGCAGGCCGCTGTGGTTGGCAACGCTGGCCTGGCCGGATGAGGCGGGACTGGCCGGCCACAGCGATGGCGATGTGGCAGCCCATGCCGCGTGCGACGCGCTGCTTTCAGCAAGTGGCCTGGGCGACATCGGAACGCTGTTCGGCACGTCCGATCCCCAATGGCGCGACGCATCAGGCGCGACGCTTCTGGCCGAGACAGCGGCGCTTCTGCGCGAACGCGGAGCCGTCCCCAGCAACATCGCCGTGCAGATCATCGGAAACCGGCCTCGCGTTTCGGCACGCGCCCGCGAAGCCGAGGCGGGAATGTCGGCAGCGGCTGGGTGCCCGGTCTCGATCTCGGGGACCACAACCGACGGCCTCGGGCTGACCGGGCGGGGCGAGGGGCTGGCCGCGATCGCGACCGCACTCGTGCGTGTGTAGGCGTGTACAGGAATGCCTGGCACGGTCCTCGGTAGCCTTGTCGCGTGACCCTGCGCCTCCACGACACCGCCAGCCGGTCGGTCCGCGAATTCCAACCTGTCCGGCCCGGGACGGCGTCGATATACGTGTGCGGCGCGACGGTCCAGTCTCTGCCACACATCGGGCACATGCGTTCAGCCGTCGTGTTCGACGTCCTGCGGCGCTGGCTGGAGTACAAGGGCCTGGCCGTGACTCTGATCCGAAACGTCACTGACATCGACGACAAGATCCTGGCCAAGTCCGCCGAGGCCGGGTATCCGTGGTGGGAATGGGCGATGTTGAACGAGCGCGCGTTCGACTCCGCCTACACGTGCCTTGGTGTGCGTCCACCGTCCTACGAACCTCGGGCCACAGGACATGTGCCCGAGATGATCGACCTGATGAGCCGCCTCATCGAGCGCGGTCATGCCTACGCGGTCGGAGCAGACGTCTACTACGACGTCCGGTCTTGGCCCGGCTACGGAGATCTCAGCGGCCACCGACTGGAGGATGTGCCCCAGGCCGAGGATGAGTCGCTGCGCGGTAAGCGCGACCCGCGGGACTTCGCCTTGTGGAAGAGCGCCAAGCCCGGCGAGCCGACATGGCCCACGCCGTGGGGAGCTGGACGGCCAGGGTGGCATCTGGAGTGCTCCGCCATGGCCACGAAGTACTGCGGGGAGGAGTTCGACATCCACGGCGGCGGACTGGACCTGGTCTTTCCCCATCACGAGAATGAGATAGCGCAGTCGCAGGGGGCTGGATACCCATTCGCCCGGTATTGGATGCACAACGCCTGGGTGACGACGGCGGGCGAGAAGATGAGCAAGTCGCTGGGCAACACACTCCTGGTCAGCGAGCTGATCAAGCAGGCCCGGCCGGTCGAGTTGCGCTATTACCTCGGGTCGGCTCACTACCGTTCGATGCTGGAGTTCTCCCCCGAGTCGTTGACGGAGGCCGCGGCTGGCTATCACCGAATCGAGTCCTTCGTCCAACGCGCGACGGAGCGCGTAGGCCAGGTCGAGCTGGGCGCGGTCCTGCCCCCGGCGTTCGTGGCCGCCATGGACGACGACCTGGGAGTCTCGGCGGCCTTGGCAGTGCTTCACAACGCCGTCAGCGACGGCAACACCCAGCTCGGCGCCGACGCGGCCGCACCCGAGCTTCGCGCGACGCTGGCATCGGTCAGGCTCATGGCTGATCTGCTTGGCGTCGACCCGCTGGCAAAGGAGTGGGTCCAGGACGTTGATGCGGGGATCCACGAGGCGCTCAGCGCTTTGGTCGATCACCTTCTGCTGCAGAGGCAGTCGGCCCGGGACCGGCGTGACTTCGCAGCCGCCGACGAGATTCGGGAGACGCTTCGGCGCGCGGGTATCGCGGTTGAGGACGGGGCCGCCGGATCCAGGTGGACGCTCGATCCCGCAGCGGACCAGTGATGGCGGGTAACTCAAGCCGACGTGGAGCGGTTCGCGGCGCGAGGTCGGCTAAGGGCGCGGCCGTCGGTTCAGGCGGCCGAGGCAAGCGTGCTTTGTCGGGCAAAGGGCCGACTCCTCCGGCTGTGAACCGACCGGGCCACCCGGCGGCTGCCAAGGCCCGCCGTAAGCGCGCTGACCGTTCGCCGGGACCTGTTCGCGCGATGCGGCAGGAGGTGATCCTGGGCCGCAACGCAGTCGACGAGGCTTTGGCGGCTGGCATTCCGGCGGTGGAGCTGGCGGTGCTGGACTCCGCCGTTGAGGACGTTCGGATCAGGCGGGCCAAGCGGGCGGCCGAACAGGGCGGTATCCCGCTGTCGCTTCGCACGCGCCCGGAGCTGGACCGTCTGGCTGACGGGCTGCCGCATCAGGGAATCGCACTCTTGGTCGCACCGTTCGCGTATGCGGACCTAGCTGACCTACGCCGCGCCGCTGGGGATCCGGCGGCCGGTCGGTCAGTCGTCGTGGTCCTGGATCACATCCAGGACCCCCGGAACCTTGGGGCGATCGCCAGATCAGCGGCCGCCTTCGGCGTGGACGGGATCGTCATACCGGAGAGGCGGGCGGCGGCAGTCACCGCGGCGGCCTGGCGAGCCTCAGCGGGCGCGCTGGCTCGAGTGCCGGTCGCGCGCGTCGTCAACGTCGCTCGCGCGCTGTCGGCCCTACAGAAGGACGGCTACGTGGCCGTCGGCCTTTCGGCATCTGACGGAGTCCCGATCGAGAGCCTTGATAGCCGCCTGCTCGAGCAGCCCGTCGCACTCGTCGTGGGCTCGGAATCCAGCGGGATCTCCCGCCTCGTCGCCGAACGCTGCGACGCCGTGGCCACCATCGGCATTCATGAGCAGACCGAGTCGCTCAACGCCTCGGCGGCGACGTCGATCGCCCTATACCTGCTGACCCAGGGCCGCTGACCCAGGCGGCGTTCGGGCCCGCCTGGCGACCGCTCGCAGGAAATCTGAAAGAAGTTCGCTGTCCAGGTTGTATCCGTGGGAAACAGCGTGGACAATCAACAATATGTGACGCAGGTAACACGCTCTGTACGGGCGGATTGGAGTTAGAGATGAACCACGGGAAACGGCAGAGGCTGAGGATGTGGGCTGGGCTGGCATCCGCGGCTTTGGTAGCGGGCGCCATGACGGCGGTCGCTGTAGCACCAGCGCAGGCGGACGATTTCGATCAGGGGAACATCGATCCGGTCGTGTCAGCTGTGACGGCTGGCTTCGCGATGCAGCCTGCCGCGAACGGTACGTCGGCCACATATCAGATCGACGCGACGATCACTGACGGAAACACGCTATTGGATCTGAACACGGTGACCTTGTGTCTATACAACACCGCAGGAGGCACTTCGGACTGCTCGTCGACAGATTCGCAGAACACGATGAAGATGGTCTGGACGAGGGCGGATGACGCGTTCGTGCTCACTTCCGGCGGCTCGACGTATTGGGCCGACCAGACTTCCCTCTCGGACTACACCGCCACCAACACCGCGATGGACCTGAACTTCAAGTTCAAGGTCGGCGAGGCCGCGTTGCAAGGAGACTGGACGGCTAAGGTCACCGCGTTGGACACGAGTGCCGGGACGCACACGGTCACGGACGCAACGCATTCGGTCGCCTACTACGGATCCGTTGACACCAACCGTGCTGGTCAGAGCTACGGAGAGTTGGCGAAGGACGGAAGCGCGAACGCGCAGAACATCTCCCACGGCACGCTGCAGGTCAACGGCGCGACCGACATCTCATACGCCGTGGCGAACCTGACAGACGGGACCACGACGATGACGAACATGGGCGGTTTGGTTACCGCGGCGCCAGATGTCACCAAGTTCGCACTCGATTGCCTCGGAGGCTCGGCTACCTACGACAACACCGGCGCAGCCCGGATAGCCGCAGGAGCGACCGAAGTGCATTCGAACATTCTGACCGGCGGGGCAGTGGAGGACGGCAACACCACCAACGTTGCGTCCTGCCGCCTGGCCACAGGTGGTCAGGTCCCGGCCCAGACCTACACAGGGGCCTTGACAGTGACCGTTGCCGCGCAGGCGTAGCAGCGAGAAGTCAGTTCTGAGGGTGGGGAGGGAAACCTCCCCACCCTCAGCATGTCAACCGACTACTCTCGCCGCAGGATGCGGACATTCGGAGGCGCAGCGATGATCTGGAAGCGAGTCGCCGTGGGTTTCATGGCGGCATGGGCCCTATCAGTCGTAGCGGTGGCCGGACTGCCCTCACAGGCCACAGCGGAGCCCCGCTACGGGATCGGGGGCTCTAGCTCTTTCCCGGCCAGCACCGTCTTCTCGATCCAGCCTGGGGCGGAACTGCCGCCAGTGCAGTTTCTGCGCATCCAAAACACCGGAACCGGGAAAGCCACGGTGGAGTTCGAATCGAAAGTACCTGACGGCATCACGGTCGTACCGGACAGCCCAACCGCCGATCTGGCCCCAATGCAGCAGCACGACTTCCACTTCGCCATCAAGGTGGAGGAGTTCGTCCCCAAAGGGGAATACGAGATTCTGGTGGAGGGCAAGCAAACGAACGTGCCACACAAGCAGGGGAAGCTGGTGTACAAGCCAGCGTTCGCGGTCGTGTTCAAAGTTGTCGTTCCAGGCGAAGCGGGAAGCGTCAAGGTGCAAGCGCTCTCCTCTGCCGACGATTCCGCAGTCTCCGGCGGGTTGAGTATCGCGATGCCAGGCAAACCAACCCCCATCACTGTCCGCGAGACTGTCGGCTCCACATTGGAGGCGACCTTGGCGCCTGGTGACTACTTCGCCGTCTTCAACATCCCCAAGCTCGTGAACGTCCGTGAGCCATTCCACCTCGACGCGAACGAGGACAAGACGGTCGTCATCAAGGTGGACACCGTGTCGTTCCTAGTCGCCGCAGCCAACAAGAAGATGGAGGAAGACAAGATCGTCACCGTGGATCTGCTTGGCGCGGTCAAGAACAACGTCCGACCAATCGAAGGGCCTGTTACCGCGGACGTCCGCGTCATGCGCGACGGCCAGGAGATTGACAAGGTACTACTCCAGCAGTTCCCAAAGCTCCCCACCGGCATCAGCGAGCTGCGCCAGAGCTATCGGCCTGACGACGGCTTCATCCCCGGCGAGTATGAGTTCGTATTCCAACTTGTCACCCCCGACTTCACGATCACCGCGGCCCAAAACCCGAAGTTCACCGTTTCTGGACGAAGCGGCATGCTGTGGGGTGTGGCAGCGGCTGTCCTCGTGGCGGCCGTGGCGCTCGGGCTCTTCCTCCTTCGCCTGTGGATCCGCACCCCCAAGCCGTGATTCGCGAAGTCCGGCGCCGGACTTCCCACTGCAGCCCCGCCCTCCCCCCGCCGAAGCGGATGCTCCGAACAAACGCACCCGTTACGCGAAGAAACGCTCGTTGCAACGGGCGCGTCTGTACCCAAACCGTCGCGTTTGTCGGGAACGGCCGCAAACTCCTGGGGGGTGATGGCCGACGATGCGGAGCCCGAACCGAGCATCGGCGCGGGGCACGCATCACCCCAACCGTCCTACACTTCTTGAGTCGGCCGACGTGGCGCAATTGGCAGCGCACCTGTCTTGTAAACAGGTGGTTCCGGGTTCGAGCCCCGGCGTCGGCTCTGGTGCTGAGCCTTGGACTCAGCTCCCCCCACGGCGCGGCGTCTGCCCCATCTGAAGGCTCGACCTGAAGTCCGGCGGAACCCCTCGCAATCCCCGCGCGTCTGACCCCCGAAAAGGGTGGCGCACGCGCCGATCGAGAGGGTCCTGTCAGACGCCAGGGCGGAGCTTGGTCGTTGCGGGGAAAGGGGAATCATGGGAAGCAGCCCGAATCGTCGCAGTCTCGTGCTTGTCGGTTCTCTCGCGGGCCTGCTGGTGACTGTAGGGGTCTTGGCTGGCTGCACGGCCGCGCCCGACACGGAGAGCATGCGGTTCGACGCGACCTTCACCGCCAACACCAACGGCGGCCTGAATGGGGCTGGCTCCTCCGTAGCAGTGCAGACTGACGGCAAGATCATCGTGACCGGCAGCTTCACCAAAGCCGGAGGCACAAGCGCGCCGCGCATCGCGCGCTTCAACACCGACGGCACACCCGACACCAGCTTCAACGCCAGCACAAACGGCGGCCTGAACAAGGCTGGCCACTCCGTAGCAGTGCAGACTGACGGCAAGATCATCGTCACCGGCAGCTTCACCAAAGCCGGAGGCACAAGCGCGCCGCGCATCGCGCGCTTCAACGCGGATGGCACGCCAGACACGGCCTTCAACGCCAGCACAAACGGCGGACTTACTGACAAAGGCTGGTCAGAGCCGTCGAAGCGAAGCATCGACCCGGGGATGGTGATTCCTCCCAGCGGCAACTCCGTGGCCGTGCAGCCCGATGGAAAGATCGTGGTCACCGGCGGTTTCAACCTAGCCGGAGGCGCCACCGCGAACGGCATCGCGCGCTTCAACGCCGACGGCACCCCCGACACCAGCTTCATCAAGATGACCAACGGCGGCCTCGACTCCCTCGGGGGCAACTCCCTGGCTGTTCAGCCCGACGGCAAGATCATCGTCGCCGGCGGCTTCAGCGAGGCCGGGGGCATGACTTCAAGCCTCGTCGCGCGGTTCGAAGCAGACGGCCGTCCTGACGTCCGCTTCATCGTCAACTTCGCCGACCGCCCCGAAGCTGGCTACGGCTCGGGCTCCTCGGTGGCTCTGCAGCCCGACGGCAAGATCATCATCACCGGTAGCTTCATGACAACCCACGGTGCTCCAGGGGATCGCATCGCCCGGATCGACTCCGACGGGGCCCCCGACGTTCGCTTTGCCAGCAACACTTACGGCGGCCTCAACGGCGCCTACTTCGCAGGCTTCGCCGTGGCTCTGCAGCCTGACGGCAAGATCGTCGTGACCGGCGACTTCAACAAGGCTGGCGGCATCCCCACGAACAACGTCGCGCGATTCAACGCGGACGGGACGCCCGATTCCAACTTCAACGAAAACAACGGAGGCCTGAACGGGATGGGCTACTCGGTGGCGATACAGCCCGACGGAGGGATCGTCCTCACTGGCAGCTTCACGACCGAAAACGGCGCCCCCGGAAACCGCATCGCCCGGCTGTCCCCTGGACCGGGATAGCCCTGACTCACTCCTCCGCAGCCGGGCCACTGGCGTCCGCTGGGGGAGAACGGTCCTGAGGCAAGTCTGCGTCGTTCGCCTCGACTGCGGCGCATCCACAGGCACGGCCCGACCCGGGTTTTCAACAGTGTCGGCGCCGCGCCGAACAAGTCCTCCAGACTGACGGACCTACGGAATAGCCTGCGTAGCATGCGCTCCGTTGAACTCTTCGCTGGAGCCGGCGGCCTGGCCCTCGGCTGCGAGCTCGCTGGCTTCCATCCCGCTCTCGTCGTGGAGTGGGACCGGTGGGCGTGCGACACGATCCGGCACAATCAGGCCGCAGACTACCCGCTCGTCCGCGAATGGAATCTTGTGGAAGGCGATGTCAGGTCCGTGGACTGGGGTTCGGTGGAGGGGCCAATCGACCTAGTCTCCGGTGGACCACCGTGCCAGCCCTTCTCGATGGGCGGCAAACATGGTGCCGCGCAGGATCGCCGAGACATGTTCCCCGCAGCCACCGAGGTGATCAGGGCCGTGCAGCCTCGGGCGTTCATCATCGAGAATGTTCGCGGGCTGACCCGTTCTACGTTCGCGAACTACTACCAGTACATCCTTCTGCGACTGAGCTACCCGGAATCGGTTCGACGCGATCCCGAGACCTGGGTCGACCACTTCCACCGGCTCCAGGCGGAGCAAACCAGCTCAGAGCACGGCCTGGCGTACAACGTCGTGCCGACAGTCGTGAACGCAGCTGACTACGGCGTTCCCCAACAGCGCCACCGAGTCATCATCGTGGGCTTCCGCTCCGATGTGGACGCGGAATGGAGCTTCCCCGACGCCACGCATTCGAAGCAAGTCCTGCTGCACGATCAATGGGTTACTGGCTCTTACTGGGAGCGGCACCGTGTCAAACCAGGAGATCGGCCGACGGCGCCTGACTCGCCCCCGGAGCTTCCTCGGCAAGACTGCGATCTGCGCCCGTGGCGCACGGTGCGCGACGCGCTCGTCGGCCTGCCAGAACCCCTCCCCCACGGCACCGCGAACGCGCTGAACCACGTTCTACAGCCGGGTGCCCGCCCATACGTGGGCCACACCGGCAGTCACCTGGACTTGCCCGCGAAGACCCTGAAGGCTGGCGACCACGGAGTTCCAGGTGGCGAGAACATGATGCTGCGACAGGACGGCTCCGTCCGGTACTTCACCGTTCGCGAGAGCGCTCGGCTCCAGACGTTCCCTGACCGGTACGAACTGCACGGCTCGTGGACCGAAGCGATGCGTCAACTGGGAAACGCGGTTCCGGTCCTGCTCGCACAGCGCCTCGCCGGGAGTGTGGCGGAGCACCTCGCGATCGCCGGAATGGGGGTCCTCCCCCTCCCCGGCTGTCGCCGGGCGGGGGGACCCCCACCGCTCCGTGGGGGAGGCGCGACACGATCGTCGGGCGGCAACAGACTGACCGCATGAGCAAGCCGTTCAACCCGCTCGACATCGAGAACCTGGGCGCCTCCGTGGCCCAAGCGCTCGCGGTATCAGAAGCGACGCCGTTCGCGGAACTGGACCAGTTCGAAGGTGCCGGGATCTATGCGGTCTACTACACGGGGCCGTTCCCCTCCTACGCGCTGCTCTCGGAGGCGAACCGGGAGAGCTACGACGTGCCGATCTACGCCGGAAAGGCCGTTCCAAAGGGCTCACGGAAAGGACTGCTCGCAGCGCCGCAGTCCAGGGCTCTGTGCCATCGTCTTCGCCAACATCGTCGGAGCATAGAGATGGCGGAGAACCTTGAGCTGGAGGACTTCGGTGTTCGGTGGCTGGTCGTGGAGCAGATCTGGATACCGCTGGGTGAATCACTCCTGATCAACCGTTCGGCTCCGCTGTGGAACGCGCTCATCGACGGCTTCGGTAACCACGACACGGGCAGCGGCAGGCATGCGGGGGTGCGTTCGCGCTGGGACGTTCTGCACCCTGGCCGCGCATGGGCCAACAATCTGCAACCGCGGCCCGAGACATCTGAGGAGATCCAAGCTGACGCCCAGGAGTACCTGACGCAGCGACTCGACTAGCCGCGTCCGACACTGGAGGCGTGACACAAGCGGCGAGTTGGGCGAGCACGCCAGCGGTTCGCTCCGTGATGCGGGGCAACCGGAGCAGGGATACCCAACCTGAACTGGCTCTCAGATCCGCCGTGCATGCGTTGGGTCTGCGATACCGAGTCGACAAGCAACCGCTGCCTCAGCTTCGTCGGCGGGCCGACCTTGTGTTCACGAGGGCGAAGGTCGCTGTGTTTCTGGACGGGTGTTTCTGGCATGGGTGCGCCGAACATCATCGACCAGCCACCCTGAATTCCGGGTTCTGGGCCCGCAAAGTCACCGACAACATCGCCAGGGACAAGGGCACCGACGGCCATCTCGTCGATGCCGGGTGGCGGGTCATTCGCATCTGGGAGCATGACGATCCGCAGCAGGCGGCACGTCGAGTGGCCGCTGCGGTGCGGCCGACACATGACCTAGTCCTGTGAAGCCGCACCGACGGCATCGGCCGTCTCAGGCTCAGCCGGTCTCGGTATCGGAATCGGAATCAGGCGACCGCAAGCACCGCCAATCAACGCGACTGGCACCATCGCAGGTCCTGCGAGGCCAAACGCGATGACAAGGGACAGTGCCAGACTCACGCTCCATTTCGCGTGAGCCAGGAACGTGATCCCGGCCAGAACTCCCGCGATCGCCGCTGGCTCGGCAGACAGGCCTAGGGCACCTGCCCCTGCCGCACCGAGACCGGCCCCGGCGAACATCGCGGGGAAGTAAGGTCCGCCACGGAATCCAGACCCAAGGCTCACCGCGTACGCGGCGCACTTGGCCAGGACCGTCCAAGCGATCAAGCTGGCCGAGCCGAGCGTCACGAGCGGCGCGATCAGAGTCTCCCCACTCGTCAGCACCAGGTCCACCTTCTGGCCGCTCGCCGACTGGTAGCCGACCGCGATCGCACCCACGACCAGACCGCCCACCATCAGCTGCCAAATCCGCGGCTTGTCGCCGCCCCGGAAGCGCAGCAGCCCAATGGCCCCCAGCCTCACGACCACGAGCAGAAGGGCAGTCGCCACTCCGGCTCCAGCCGCCATCGGCAGGTCCCAGGCAGAGAACTGGTAGACGCCCTGGATCCTCAGCTGGCCGGAGAAGAGCGGATCGACTAGGAGCGCGGCAAGAGACGCGGCCGCCCCGATCATCACGCCTCGCTTGACCGGCACGCTCCACGCATTTCCCAGGGCGCCACCCAGGAATGACCCGGTTGACACCATGGCTACCTCAGGACCCAGCACGAGCCCGCCCGCCAAGGACAGCACTATCGCCGCCAGAACGCTCGGGTAGTCACGCGGGCTCACGGGCTCCATGGAGATCCCGAATAGCGGGTTGTGCCCATCCCCGCCGCGCGACCTGGCCAGGTAGACCAGCGCGCCCGCAGCGACCGGAAGAGCGAGCATGTAGATCCACGGCGGGCGCCCATCCCACCAGGACTCGGGGCCCTCGATCCACAGCCAGCCCACGATCGCCTGAACGACCCTGTAGACGACGTACCCGCAAGGCAAGCTGATGACCGCGATCAGCGCGGAGGGTAGGACACCGCCTCTTCGCACCACGCCTCAACGATTCCACATGCGGCCGCCCGCGAGCCGGGGAAGGATCTGCCTGTCCGTATTGTCGGATTCCTGGATCGCATCGACCCGCTATGGTCGCTAAGAACGCGAATGTCGGGCCTATGGCGACCATAACGGGCAGATTGGCGCCGCTGGTCAGTTCGAGCGCGGCCTGGCAGTTCGAGCGCCTCCGTGCCCCGACTCCAAACGCCCGCCGCAAGGACCCGGCCGCCTGGATCTAAGATCAGACAGCGCGGCAATTCCGCTGCGGGATGCGAGGGTGGCGTGATCGAGGCCTTTCTCTCGTCCTGGGGTAGCGCGATCCCCAAGGTCGAGTCCGGGCTCCCGATCTGGCCTGTAATCGCCGTACTCGTTCTGCTGGTGATGATCAACGTGGCAGCGCACAAGGCGCTACCCGGCTACTACCTGTTCTGGACGCTCGGCGGATCGGTCGTGGCGCTGGCCCTCGGCAAGCTGGACGGCTCAAGTTGGGCCTCCATGGGTCTTGCGCCTTGGACGTGGCTCACCGGGGCGATATGGGGCGCGATCGCCGTGCTATCGATATTCACCGTCTACGCGATCGGTTCGCGCCTGCCCCACACACGCGGCGCATTCCAGGACCACGACATCGCGAATCTGTCGCTGCCGAAACTCTTCTGGCACTCAATGGTTGAGCTGCCCATCGGCACCGTGCTCTTCGAGGAGGTCGCATTCCGAGCGGTCCTTTGGGCGATGCTCGCGCGGCGGTACGGCGTCGCCTGGGCCACCCTGATGTCGGCCGTGCTCTTCGGTCTGTGGCACGTGCTGCCGTCCCTGGACATGCACCTGCGAAACGACCGGCTATCCCGAGTCGGTGGCGGTGGACTGCTGGCCAAGATCACAGCGGTGCTCATTTCCGTCGTCACGACGACGATCGGCGGGATCGTCTTCTGCGTCTTGCGGATGGGGTCCGGGTCGCTCATCGCCCCCATGGGCATGCACTGGGCAACGAACGGGTGGGGCTATCTGTTCGCGCGCCGGGAAGCGGCTCGATCAAGCTCCGGCAGCTAGGCCGACTCCGGCGTGCTCTCGGAACCGCGAACTGCTCCCCGTGTGCTCCACGAGTGAGGCGCACCGTCGCAATACGATGGTGCCCAACGCGTCGGGCCACGGGAGCAGGCTGGGGAGATAGACAGATGATCGCAAGCGCACACCGGACCGGCTCGGCCGACGCGGAACTGGGGGTACCGCCCTTTAGGGGACTGCCTGACCTTGACAGAAGGATCCTGGAGTTCGAGCGGGCTTGGTGGCGCGTCGGCGCGGTCAAGGAAGATGCGATTCGAGAGCAGTTCGACTTCTCGACAACGCGCTACTACCAGACGCTCAACAACCTGATCGACAACCCGGAGGCCCTGTGCGCCGATCCGGTACTCGTGAGGCGCCTGCGCCGACTCCGAGCCTCACGAAACGAGGCGCGGACCTCGCTGCACCGTCGGACGTAGCCCCGAGACCGGCGCGCGCAGCCGACCACCGCGATACTCCGGCACGGACGATAGCGGTGGGCGCTCCAGCACCTGAACCGGCCGGTCCTGCCTGTCGAGCCCTTCCGGTGTCCTGACGAATCCGGGCAGAGCCGCGCCCTGCCCAGGCTCAAACATCAACCCGGCCGGATCGGCTCTGAGCATCGCCGCATGGATGATCTCAGCGGCCATACCGGAAAGACCCGCCCAATCCTGGTGGCGGTGCACGCGCACACCAAGGTCCACCTGCGCGATGCCATCAATCCCCACCGCGCGGAAGACGTCAACAAGTAGACCCGTCTCCACTCCATAGCCGCACGGGAACGGGAGCGACTCCAGCAAGGAACGCCTCGCCGCGAACTCTCCGGCGAGAGGCTGCGCGACACCTCCGAGCTCAGGCCAAAGGGCGTTGATCAAGGGCCTGGCAAGCACCTCGGTCACGCGCCCCCCGCCGTCGGCGATCCGCTGATCCCCAAGGACCAAGGGCCGGTCGTAGGCGGCCTTGACGAGGTGGACAGATGGGTCCGCCAGCAGCGGCCCGAGCAGCCCAACCACGTACCCGGACGTGAACGACCGCAAATCCGCGTCCAAGAACACGACCAAGTCACCGGCCGTCGCAGCCAGCCCCCGCCACATAGCCTCGCCCTTGCCACGCTCAACCGGCAAGTCCGTCAGCACGGAATCCGTCTTCACGACTCTCGCGCCAGCCGCCGAGGCACGATCCACGGTCGCATCGGTGCTGCCCGAGTCAACAACGATGACTTCATCCACGAGCCTGCGACCGGGTGCCACGAGATCCCGCATGATCGCGGCCACGATCGGGCCCACGGTGTCCTCTTCATCCAGAGCAGGCAGAATCACGTCGACCCGGGCGGTTCCCTTGGTCTCCAGCAACCTGTCCAGATCCCAATCCGCCAGGGCTGAGGACCGATTCTCGAACCAGTTCCCCTCCAACCGACGCATCCCACGCTCCCATCTCCGGCAAACCCTGAAGTACAGTGTTAGGGCCTGGGTGATCATCGCACGGGCCACCTCACAACGGAAAAGGCTCATCCCAAGGGCAGCAGGAAGGCCCCGTGCAGTGACCGCCAACAGTCCCCAGAACGATCTGGCTGCGGGCCAGCCCGATTTCGGGCCGGCAACGCACCTGAAGTGCCGCGAGTGCGGCGCACGGTACGACCTCGGCGCGGCCTACGCATGCATGGAGTGCTTCGGCCCACTTGAAGCCGCGTATGTGTTCGGCGAGGTGACGAGGGCCTCCATCGAGGCGGGTCCGAACTCTCTGTGGCGCTACTCCGGACTACTCCCGGTCGCCGCGTACGCCGGGCAGGAGCCGAACCTGCAGGCCGGACAGACCAAACTCGTGCGAGCGCACAATCTTCAGCGAGCCCTGGGCATGACCGCTCCTTTGTGGATCAAGGACGACAGCGGCAACCCAACGCACTCGTTCAAGGACCGCGTCGTCTCCGTCGCCCAATCCGCCGCTCGTCGGCTGAACCTGTCAACGCTGGCGTGCGCGTCAACCGGGAACTTGGCCAACGCGGTGGCGGCGGCCGCTGCTCGCGCCGGGCAACGTTCCGTGGTCGTGATCCCAGCCGACCTTGAGGCCGGCAAGACCGTGACGACCGCTGCCTACGGCGGAACTTTGATAGGCGTGCGTGGCACCTACGACGACGTCAACCGGCTGTGCAGCGAACTGATCGGCGACCCGATTACCGACACGTGGGGCTTCGTCAACGTCAACTTGCGGCCCTACTACGCGGAGGGCTCCAAGACCCTCGGGTACGAGGTCGCCGAACAACTTGGATGGCGCCTGCCGGATCAGATCGTGATACCGGTGGCGTCAGGGTCGCTGCTGACGAAAGTCGACAAGTCCTGGCGAGAGTTCGTGTCACTCGGCCTAGTGGATGAGCACGAATACAGGGTGTTCGGGGCGCAGGCCGACGGGTGCTCCCCGGTGGCCCAGGCGTTCGCCGAGGGAGCTGATGCGGTCAGGCCCGTCAAGCCCAACACCATTGCCAAGTCACTGGCCATCGGAAACCCGGCTGACGGGCCCTACGCGCTCGACGTCGCCCGGCGGACAAACGGAGCCATAGACAGCGTCAGCGATCCGGATCTCGTTGACGCGATCCGGCTGATGGCGCGAACGGAGGGGATCTTCGGCGAGACCGCGGGCGGGGTAACTCTGGCCGTGTTCCGCAAGCTCCTGGCGACGGGAGTCGCCAACCCGGACGCGGAGACCGTGCTGCTGAACACTGGCGACGGGTTGAAGACCCTCGACGCGGTGGCAGGAGTCGTGGGACCGACCGCTGTCATCGACGGTTCCGTCGAGGAGGCCCGGGAAGTCCTAGCGCGCGCTGCTGACGACCGAACCGCCTGATCTGTGGCCGCAACCAAGTAAGGAGAGTCATGCCCGTTACCGTCCGAGTCCCGACGATTCTGCGCACCTACACCGGAGGGGCCGCCGAAGTCACCCTCGAATCCCCCGGATCGACTCTGGCTACCGCACTTCAGTCACTCGAGGAGGCCGCACCGGGCATCCGGGCGCGCGTGCTGGACGATACCGGAGCGATGCGCAGGTTCGTGAACATCTACGTCAACGACGAAGACGTCCGGTTCTCCGGTGGCCTTGACACCCCCCTTGAGGATGGCTACTCGATCGCCGTGATTCCGGCTGTAGCCGGCGGGGCTCAGTAGTCCTCTAGCGCCCGGCGGGCCGCGCGGGTCAGGGTTGGGTCCGCCGCCGCCTCTTCCTCCTCGTCGGCGACGAGATGCACTGCGGCTTCCTCGGCAGACAGGTCGCTGACGTCGTGGCTGTCGAAGGCCAGAACCTCCGAAGTGGTGTCGGGGCGGACACCCTCGTCCTCCTCCACCAGCCGCCCGATGACGCTCTCGTCCGGATGTCCGAATGTCTCCTCGGGGCCGTCAGTGCCCAAGTCTTCCGATATCTCGTGGTACATCTCCTCAACGACGTCCTTGGCTGGGTCGTACCGCTCACTACTTCGTCCGTGCCTAGACATGAGCCCCTCCCTTTCGCCGTCACGCGCTCCACCGGTATGCGGATACCTCATTCTGACACCTGCAGGCCGCCTGTAGACAGTCGGCGGGAGGCCGCAATTGACCGCTCCACGCTGCCTTCGCTGGTTGATCGCACTAGGCGTCATCTTGCACTCTGGCCGTTAGAGTGCTAATAAGTGAGTTAGCACTCTCGGGGGTCGAGTGACAGATCGTGGCATGAACTCGGTCTGGATCTGGTCCTGTGGGGGTGTTGTGCCGGTTCGACGAGGTCTGGTGTCGGCTCTGAAGGAGGAGTCGGTGCCTTGCCGTCCGTCGCGGGCGTCGCGCCGGTAACCACCCGATACGTTCTGCGGAGGAACGCACCGTATGTCGAAAATAATCGCGTTCGACGAGGAGGCCCGCCGGGCGCTCGAGCGGGGTATGAACACCCTGGCCGACGCCGTCAGGGTCACACTGGGCCCCAGAGGCCGCAACGTCGTACTTGAGAAGAAGTGGGGCGCTCCCACGATTACCAACGATGGAGTCTCCATCGCCAAGGAAATCGAACTGGAAGACCCCTTCGAGAAGATCGGCGCCGAGCTGGTCAAAGAGGTCGCGAAGAAGACCGATGACGTGGCCGGAGACGGCACGACAACGGCCACCGTGCTCGCTCAGGCACTCGTTCATGAGGGTCTGCGCAACGTAGCTGCTGGGGCGAACCCAATGGCGCTCAAGCGCGGAATCGAGCAGGCCGTCGAGGCCGTGTCCAACCAGCTGCTAGAGCTGGCCAAGGAAGTCGAGACCAAGGAGCAGATCGCGGCCACCGCGAGCATCTCCGCGGCGGACACCGAGGTCGGCGAAATCATCGCCGAGGCCATGGACAAGGTCGGCAAAGAGGGAGTCATCACTGTCGAGGAAAGCAACACCTTCGGGCTCGAGCTTGAGCTGACTGAGGGTATGCGCTTCGACAAGGGCTACATCTCGCCGTACTTCGTCACCGACACCGAGCGCATGGAAGCGGTCCTGGAGGACCCATACCTGCTCATCGTCAACTCCAAGATCTCGGCGGTCAAAGACGTGCTGCCGATCCTGGAGAAGGTAATGCAGTCCGGCAAGGCCCTGGTGATCATCGCCGAGGACGTCGAGGGCGAAGCCCTGGCCACCCTGGTCGTGAACAAGATCCGTGGCACGTTCAAGTCAGTGTCCGTGAAGGCGCCTGGGTTCGGCGACCGCCGCAAGGCAATGCTGCAGGACCTAGCCATCCTCACCGGTGGCCAGGTCATCTCCGAGGAAGTGGGCCTGAAGCTGGAGACGATCGACCTGGATCTGCTCGGCCGAGCCCGCAAGGTAGTAGTCACGAAGGACGAGACGACGATTGTCGAGGGTTCCGGAGACGCCGACCAGATCGCCGGCAGGGTCAACCAGATCCGGGCCGAGATCGACAACAGCGACTCCGACTACGACAAGGAGAAGCTGCAGGAGCGTCTGGCCAAGCTGGCTGGCGGAGTCGCGGTCATCAAGGCCGGAGCCGCCACCGAGGTCGAGCTGAAGGAGCGCAAGCACCGCATCGAAGATGCCGTGCGCAACGCCAAGGCCGCTGTTGAGGAAGGAATCGTCGCCGGTGGTGGCGTGTCCCTGATTCAGGCGTCCACGGCGGCGTTCGAGAAGCTGGAACTGTCCGGCGACGAGGAGACCGGAGCCGCGCTAGTCAAGAGCGCTGTCACCGCTCCGTTGAGGCAGATCGCCGTCAACGCCGGGCTCGAAGGCGGCGTCGTGGTCGAGAAGGTCCGGAGCCTTGAACCAGGCTGGGGACTGGACGCGTCCACCGGCGAGTACGTCGACATGATCGCGGCCGGGATCATCGATCCGGCCAAGGTCACCAGGTCAGCGCTGCAGAACGCCGCGTCGATCGCGGGTCTGTTCCTGACTACGGAAGCCGTGGTTGCCGACAAGCCCGAGAAGCAAGCGCCTGCGATGCCGGGAGGCGACGGAGGCATGGGGGGCATGGGAGGCATGGACTTCTAGGAGGTCCGAGCCAGATAGGCCCAAAGCGAGGGGCGGTTCCGCTACGGCGGCGCCGCCCCTCCACAATTCAGCCGACGCCGCGCCCGCTGCCCGCCATCCGCTCCCGCGTCGACGCCTCCCCCTTGCGTTAGCGGCCGTTCCCGACAAACGCGACCGTTAGGGTACAGACGCGCCCGTTGCAACAGTCGTTTCCTTGCGGAACGGGTGCCTTTGTCGGGAACGGCCGCTCCTGCGGTGGGGGTGGGGGGCGTGGGAATGATTGCTGCGGGCATGCAGCCCAGGCGCTCGCCAAACCGCCCAGGCGCTCATCAAACCGCTCAGGCGGACATCAGGTCCGAGTCACCGGCGCCAGGTCAGCTCGGCCATCCTGGGTCGCAGATCGAAAAGGTAGATCAAAGCGACGACGATGCCTGCGATGCCCACCAGCCCGACGGGATCGAATAGCAACCCGGTCAAGACGCTCACGCCCGTAAGGGCCACCCAAAGACCCTTGTTCTGCCGACCGATCGCGGGAAACGCCCTCGAGGGTCGGCGGAGGCAGTCAAGGAAAGCCCAGGCCTTCAACACCAGGAACACGAGCCAGATCAGCCCCAGGACAGAAGCTTGAGCTTGCCAAAACATGCGCCCAGCCTACGGGCTGATGTTCGTGGGGTTTCGTGGAGTGGGCGCCAGCCACAGGTCGCTCTCGCGCGACATCGGCGGCCAGCTGGCAGCGCTGACCGGATTCAGCTACCTGCCCAGGGCCTCGCGAATGAAAGCCACGACCTTCGCGACACGCTCCCGCAGGTCCTGGACCAGATCTTGAGCCTTCGACGGAGCGGTCCCGACCGCGTCCTGTACTCCATCGACTGTCCGCGCCAAAGACGCGCGCAAGTCTTCGGGCTTCGGCAACTCCAGCCCAGACAGGCGACTCCACCCATTGCTTGATGCGGGGGCTGCCGCGACCGGGGCGGCGGACGCCCTCGCAGGCTTTCGGCTGGCGGCAGAAGTCTTCGGCGCGGCAGAAGTCTTGGAGGTGGCTGTCTTCTTCCGCGCGGCGCGCGCCGCCGGACTCACCTTCTTTGTCGCCGACGACTTGGTCGCGGCTCGCTTGCGCGCTGGGGCCTTGCGCGGGGGCTTAGCGGCGATCGGATCCGGTGACTTCGACTCAGGACCAGTACTCATTTCTGATTTTCCCGTCTTCTCGTTGCGTGTGGGTAACGAACATCACGATGTTGGGTAGGCCTCTCCACTGCGATAGCGCCTGCCGAGCTCAGCGGACAAAGCTTCAATGACTTCATGCACCTTGTTGCGCACCGACGATACGTCGCGCTCTTCGGCTCGCAGCAGAAGCAGCGCCGCCTCAGCCTTGGCCTTCGTCATTGTCGCCGGGTCGGAAAGCCCAACATCAGTCATGAGCCGTTCCGCGCGCCGCCTGCGCGCTCCCGTCCCCCCGGACTCGCTGGTGAGCCGTCGCGCGGACCCACTGCTTCTTGGCCCGGACCCAGTCAGAATCTGCGTGAGCCCCTCCACAAGTTCCTGCGTGCCTTTGACACCCGAGCCCAAGCCGTCGGTGAGTATGTCGATGCGTCCCTGGAGCATCCGTCGTACGTACGACAGATCCGCCTCCTCGTCCATCGCCTGGCCGCGCCGATCGCGCAACTCGGCCAGCGTGAGCCTGGGCAGATCCATGACGAAACTCCGATCCAAGATGCGGTCGATTCTCCTTCGACCGCCAGGGATCGGATCCCCGGGTTTCGGACTTGACACGGATCACCTCCGACACGAGCCTAGCCATTCTCTCGCCCGCCGTGCACGCAGACCGGTTGGGGTCAAGTAAACCGCCAACACAGCCGATCACACAGATTGGGGGACGACACTCAGGAGGTCACGTTGCACCCCAACTCCGATCAGATCGCCACGTTCGAAAACGAACTGCTGGACCTAGTCGCGCAAGGAGCGTCCGGTCGGCTCATCATCAGCGGACCCGACGCCGACACCGGTTGGATTTGGCTCCGGGACGGCCACGTGTGCGGAGTCTCCTCCGCTTGCCGCACGCCACTGCTCGCGGCCCGACTCGCGGCGTTTGGGGTCCTTTCCCAGGCTCAGATAGCCAACGCCCTGAGCGCGACCCGGGCGTCACCGGGCACCCGACTCATTGATGTGCTGCTAAGCAAGCGAGGCGTCCCTGAGGACTTCCTGACTGAGTTCGCTACAGCGACCGCTGGCGAACACCTCGCGGTGGCTCTTCGCCTGGGAGTGTCATCGACTCGGTTCGAAAACGGTCGCCTGCCGCAGACGAGCACGCTGCTCCTCCCGGCCATGCGCGTGCTGGAGCAGGCGGCTAGATACCGCGACGCGGCCCAACCGCGACAGTCCCGGCTTTTGGCCGTAGACACCGGCGCGCACGAAGGTCTCGCGACGATCCAGCAAGCGATCGTGAGCAGCTGCGTCGGAGACGTTGACACTGTTGGGATCGCCGATCGATGCGGACTGACAATCCTTGAGGCCGTGGAGCTAGTGGAACCTCTCATCGAGAGCGGCATGATCCTTGCGATAGGCCGGGACTCCGAGGAGCGCGACGTCGACCTTTCAACCCACCCCGTGATGGCGGCCCATGGCTTTGGTGGCGACGAGCTAGCTGAGCAACTGGCAGAAGCCGCAGCTGACTCGGGCACCCTAGCGAACCCTGAACCCACCACGGCCGAAACCCCGCCAAGGGCGACTCGGGAAACGGCGTCCCAAGGCCAGCGCGATCAGCCCGCGACACCAGAGCCGACTTCGGCACCTGCGAGACCCCCAAGAGGCGGATTGAGCAACAGAGAGGTCTTCCGGGAGTTGCATTCGCTCGGAACCAGGGTGACCGAACCGGCGCCTGACAAAGAGGCCCCCACGAAGGAGCGGGCAGACGCCAAGGCATCCGATGCCAAGCGCCGCAAGCGCTTCGGCCGATGACGGGCATCAGGCCACGACGACACACACCTGAGTGGCCGTCGCGCCATCCACCTCGACCTCAGCGTCCGACGGGACAGATCGCTTGACAACCGCCGTAGAGATCGGACCCAGCTCGAAGTGGATCGCCGAAGTCGCGATCCAACCGACAGAACTGCCACCCACCCTCACCACGGTCCCGTGCGCAGGTAGCTCGTCGCTAGACCCCAAATGCAGCAGCACAAGCCGCCGGGGAGGCCGACCCATGTTGTGAGTTCGCGCCACTGCCTCCTGGCCCCTATAGCAACCTTTCGCCAGATGCACGGCCGATCCAATCCATCCGACCTCGTGCGGCAGGGATCGGGCATCGGTCTCCATTCCGATGCGCGGGACCGCAGCAGCGACTCGAACCGCCTCCCACGCCCACGTCCCAGCCCGGTGGGGGGCCGCCTGGAGTGCGGCCGCGATGCTGCGTCGCGGCATCACCCACTCGCGGGCCGGGAAGACGCCGGGCCGATTCGGCACGTATCTGTCAGCCGAGCCGCCACGGTCAGCGCCCGACTCAGTCAGGCCTGTTCCCGCGAACTCGGCAGGAGCGGTCCAATGGACCACGGACTCAGGACGAACCGCCACCGATCGCTCACCGCTTAGATCTCCAAGCACCCCGAACTGCTCGGATGCGTCAATGACGTCGACGCTGAGCAAGAACCGCATTGAATTCAGGTAGCCAACCAAGGCATGGACAGTGCCCGGCTCAACGATCAGCCAAGTGGCATCGCCGTCATCGACCAGATGAAGTTCGTGCTCCACTCGCCCATGCGGGGACAGGATCAGGGCCACTCGGCTCTCACCGGGAGGAAGCCGCGACACCTTCGCCGTCGTCAGATCGTCCAGCCAGGTCAGTCTGTCGGGCCCCTCTACACGGATCACGCCGCGGTCGGACAGATCGACAACCGCGGTGCCTTCAACCAGCCAGCGCTGCTCGCTCAGCGGATCGCCGAAGTGCCAGGCGACACCGGCGTCCGGGCCGCCCTCAGGCTGGGCGCACGCGTCTGGCAGGTCCAGGGAGTTCATCTGACCAGTGTGCTCCGGTCTCGGTCAGCCAATCCCAGACGGGTCACCGGCGCATCGTGCGCAACGTCCGTAGACGGCGGCGTGTCTCACATCCGCCTGGAACCCAGCCGCCTGGGCAACGTCCTGCGAGAACCGCTCCCCGACCTCGATCGGGGCACTCGTCACCGTTCCGCAGTCAACGCAGACCAGATGGATGTGCGGGGGCGCGTCGGCCCAGTGATAGGCGGGCGACCCAGTGCCGATGTGCGCATGCGTCACTAGGCCAACTTCCTGCAGGACCGCGAGCACGCGGTAAACCGTCGACAGGTTCAAGTTCGGTTCGACAGCGCGCGCCCTGGCCAGGATCGATTCGGGAGTCGCGTGCGACAGTGCCCGGACCGCATCCATCACAAGCTGCCGCTGCGCGGTCAGGCGGTACCCGCGGTCCCGCAGCCTCTTGGCCAAGTCGGATCCGCTCTGGGGAGATTCGCCCATCAGACTGCCTTCATTCGCCAACAGGCAGGTCCGGCCGGAGCCTGGCAGCCAGGTGGTTCTGTAGCGGCAGCCCCATCGCCGCCATGTCGAATGTCCACATCAGATCGCCGTCGACTAGCCCGTACAGCCGGTGCCCGGCCGTGTATGGCTTGGCGTCGTGGGTCCTGGCGACCAAGTCCGTGCGAAGATCAGCTCGCGCGCCGGTGATCTTGTTCCCCGACATCTCGGTGACCTCCACGCTGCCTTCCCAAATCTCGGTGAACCCCGTGGGGTGCGCCAGAAGCAGCTCCAGCGAGCCGTCCGGTCCAGGACGGACGAAACCAACCTCTGTGGCTGCCTTGCGGATCCGATTGCCCTGATCGTCCAAGACCCACGATCGGGACCAGTAGCTCAGGAATGGGCGGCCGTCCGTGACGAAGCCAAGCTCCTGCCCGAACCGGAAATCCTCGATCGTTGGATAGTGACCCGTGCCAACCCCGACCCAACGCCCGATCAGCCATGACAGCGGAATGAGTTCCTGGGGCAGAGCCTCGGACACTGTCAGCTTTGGCCCTTGTACAGCCTGGCCACGACCATGACCGCGAACCACGCGATCACAAGACCCATCACAACCAGCAACACTTCAAAGAAGACATCGACCACGTGACAACGATAGCCGGTCACTTTCCGAGGCGACGCACGCCGGGCCGGGCTATCCCCGCTCGCTCGCCCGCTTCCACATCAGGTACACCTCACATCCGATGCAGAAACCGAACACCGCGTTGAGGAATGCCGCCGCCCACGCGAACGCCACCGCCACCAGAGCCAAGGGAACCGCCTGGAACGCCAAGCCGACCAGCGCAACGACGATGAACACGCATCCAACGATCTGAGCGAACCGTGGTGGAGCCTGCGCCTCAAGCGCGGATGGCGGGCCCAGCCTGGCTCGGATCCACTTGCGGAACACCCACCCGTATGGCTGGAAACGAAGCCCGAGGATCCCGCCAGCCCCGAAGGCGAGGCCCTGCAAGACCAGAAGCACCGAAGCCGCGGGTGACGGGATGAGGATCAGGGCCGCGGCAAGGACGACGACCGTGACTGTGGCACCGAACCGCGACCCGCGCGGATCCACAAGCACGCCCTTACCGTCATCCATACGTCAAGCATCACACGACTTCACCGATGGCTGCCACAATGTCGGGCTTCCTGGGCTGGCCGCTCGCCCTCTTGCGGATCGCGCCGGTGGCGTCCAGTAGGAACACGGTTGGCGTACGTCGGACTCCAAGATGGCGGACCAGATCCATGTGGGACTCAACGTCGAGCTCAACGTGAGACACACCCGACAGACACTTGGAGACGTCGCTGAGGATGAGTCGAGTCGCCCGGCATGGCTGGCAAAACGATGACGAGAACTGCACCAGCGTCGCTTTCTCACCCAGCGGCTGTCCCAGATCCGCCGACGACAGCGTCTCCCCGCCATGGTGCGAGCGATCCGGCGTCTCCACGGCGACGGGGCCCTCATCGTCGGCGACAGGCCCGGGGATCACGTCACGCCACCGCCCCCCGCGAGCCCGCAGCCACAGCCCCAGGACCGTAGCCGCGACGAGCGCGACTACGAGTACAGCCAATCCCGTCATCGACACTCCTCGATTACCAAGCACAGGCTCAACCGTGTTCTCCTGTCACCATGGTCAAGTACCCTCGCATCAATCGGTAGCCTGGGAGGTGTCATGCGTCTGCTCGTGCTCACGTCCGACGCGGGACCTGCGGCCACCGTACTGCCCGCGCTTGAGCTGCTCACCCACACCCTGCGGGTTCTTCCGGCGGACGGCACTGCCCTGCTGGACTCTCCCCCGCACGAAGTCATCATCGTGGATGGTCGCACGTCCTTGCCGCACGCGAGGGGCCTGACCCGCCTTCTGCGCGCCACCGGCGCCAGCGCACCCGTGCTGCTCGTGGTCACTGAGGGCGGACTGGCCGCTGTACAGGCGGACTGGGGGATGGACGACGTACTCCTGGACTCGTGCGGACCAGCGGAGGTCGAGGCGCGGCTGAGGCTGGCGCTGGGGCGCAGCAGAGCCGAACGCGGTGAGGCCGCAGCCGACTCACGCGACCGAATCCGCAGAGGTGAGCTCGTTATCAATGAGTCCTCGTACACCGCGTCCCTTGAGGGCAGGAGTCTGGACCTGACCTTCAAGGAATTCGAACTGCTGAAGCACCTCGCCCTGCACGCCGGGCGCGTCTTCACCCGAGCCCAGTTGCTACAGGACGTTTGGGGCTACGACTACTACGGCGGCACCCGTACCGTCGACGTTCACGTCAGGCGGCTGCGGGCGAAGCTGGGGCTTGAGTACGAAGCCCTGATCGGCACGGTGCGAAACGTTGGGTACCGGTTCGTGGAAATGCCCGCCGACGACGCCAACGCCGCCGACGCCGACGACGCGGCGGAAGTCGACTCGACCGCCCAAGCCGGGGAGCCCCAGGATCGGAACCGACTGGCCCAATCGTGACAACTGGTGGCACCGACCGCGTTGATGTCGTTAGCACGCGCCGACTCAGCCGCGGCCAGGCACGAGCGGCGCTCCTGCTAGCGGCGCTGGAAGAGGACCGATGTGGTCGTCAGGTGCTTCCGGAGCACGTCCTGTATCCCCTGGGAGACAGGGGCGAGACAACGGATCGGCCCAACGTCAGGCACTTGCTTTGCCGATCCGAGAATCGACTGGTTGGCTACGCCCACCTCACTGACTCAAACGGTCATGCCGTCCTTCATCTCACCGCGATGGCCTCATGCCCGGCGGCGGCTGATCTCCTGGTCAGCGAAGCCGCGGCGCAGACAGCGAACCTTGAGCTCTGGGCACACGGCAACGACTCGGCGGCCGGTCTGCTGGCGAAACGGTTGGACTTGACGCCGTCCCGCGAACTGCTGATCATGATCAGACCGCTCCCCGCTGAAGCCGACCCACAGCCGCCCGCCCCGATCAGGATCCGGCCGTTCGACCCAGCTCGGGACACTAACAGTTGGCTGGAGCTGAACAGTCTGGCGTTCGCGCAACTCCCCGACCAGGGGGATTGGACCGCGGAGGATCTTCGCTCTCGCCTCGACGCCGATTGGTTCGACCCCGGCGGATTCCTTGTGGCGGAGGATCCGACGACCGGGCTGGTTGGCTTCCACTGGACCAAGGTCGACCCACACGTCCGGGTCGACCATCAGGTGTCGGGCGAAGTGCTAGTCCTGGGGGTCAAGCCCCAGTGGCGCGGATCGGGCGTGGCCCAGGCCCTGCTTTCAGCCGGTCTTGAGCAACTGGAGGACAACGGTGTGACGCGGGCGCATCTGTTCGTCGACACCGACAATCCCAGGGCCATCAGGTTCTATCAGCGAGCCGGTTTCGAAGTGTTCGACCGGGACTGCTCCTTCCAACTCCCACCCGGCTGAGGCAGCCCAAGGCCGTGGCGTGAACCCGCGACGCGTTGAGAGCCGGAATCGAGTTGGAGTCTGTGCCAGGATCTTGATATGACAGCGGACGTCGTCGGAGAGAAGACGACCCACGCTGGGCAACCACTCCGCGCGGCTGTGCCGGGAGACCCAACTGAAGGGGATCTGCCCGAGCTGCCGCCGGATCGCTTCCTGGACCGCGAGCTTTCGTGGCTCGCGTTCAATCATCGCGTTCTTGAGCTGGCCGAGGACAAGCGATTGCCGCTACTCGAGCGGGCCAGATACTGCGCGATCTTCGCCAGCAACCTTGACGAGTTCTTCATGGTCCGCGTCGCGGGCCTGAAGCGCCGGATCGCGACCGGGATCGCCGTCCGCGCCGCGAGCGGTCTGCTGCCCCGCGAACTGCTGGAGCGCATCTGGGATAGTGCGCGCGAGCAGATGCGCCGCCAGTCCGAATGCTTCGCCGACGACATCAAGCCCGCCCTGGACGAGGCCGGCATCGAGCTTCTGCACTGGGATGACCTGTCGCAGGACGAGCAACAACAGATGCACGGATTCTTCCGGCGGCGAGTATTCCCGGTCCTGACTCCATTGGCCGTCGACCCGTCACACCCTTTCCCGTACATCTCCGGGCTGTCCCTGAACCTCGCCATAGTCGTGCGCAACGCCGAAACCGGCAACGAGCTGTTCGCCAGAGTCAAGGTGCCCCCGCTTCTTCCGCGGCTGGTGGCTGTCGGCGATGAACGGTTCATCCCGCTGGAGGACGTGATCGCGATCCACCTGGACCAGCTGTTCCCGGGCCTGGAGATCCTGCAGCACCACACCTTCCGCGTTACCCGCAACGAGGATCTCGAAGTCGAAGAAGACGACGCCGAGAATCTGCTCAAGGCGCTTGAGCGAGAGCTGATGCGGCGCAGGTTCGGTCCGCCGGTGCGACTCGAAGTCGAAGGTTCAATCGACCCGTACGTGCTGAACCTGCTGGTTAGCGAGCTTGGTGTGGGGCCGGATGAGGTAGTCCAGCTGCCTGGGCCACTGGACCTGACCGCTTTGACGCGGATAACTGACCTGAACCGCGACGACCTCAAGCAGCCATCGTTCGTCCCCAAGACCAACCGTGACTTGGCGGAGGTGGAGTCAGCTTCACCTCCCGACGTGCTGGACGCGATCCGGCAGAAGGAAGTCCTGGTTCATCACCCGTACGACTCGTTCTCCACGTCCGTTCAGCGGTTCCTGGAACAAGCCGCGGCAGACCCGCAAGTGCTCGCCATCAAACAGACCCTTTATAGGACGAGCGGTGATTCCCCGATCATCGATGCTCTGACGGACGCGGCCGAGTCCGGTAAGCAGGTGCTGGCTCTGGTCGAAATCAAAGCGCGTTTCGACGAGCAAGCCAACATCAGATGGGGCCGCAAGCTTGAGCGCGCGGGTGTGCACGTCGTGTACGGACTCGTGGGCTTGAAGACCCATTGCAAGCTGAGCATGGTCGTTCGCGACGACGGGGACATGCTGCGTCGCTACTGCCATATCGGGACGGGGAACTATCACCCCAAGACAGCGCGGCTGTATGAGGATTTCGGTCTGTTGACAACCGATCCAGCGATCGGCGAAGACGTAAGCCGACTGTTCAACGTCTTGTCCGGGTACTCGCTGAACACCGAGTATGAGCGTCTCCTGGTCGCGCCACGGTCCATCCGATCCGGGCTTCTGGAGCGCATCGAGTCAGAGATCGAGAACCACAGAAACGGACTCCCCGCCAGGATCAGGTTCAAGTGCAACTCGATCGTTGATGAGCGCATCGTGGACAGCCTCTACCGCGCGGCTCAGGCGGGCGTCCCGGTCGATCTTTGGGTGAGGGGGATTTGCGCGGCCCGTCCTGGCATTCCTGACACCGGAGGCCGCCTGCGGGTGATAAGCATCTTGGGCAGGTTCTTGGAACATTCGCGAGCTTTCGAGTTCGCTAACAGCGGCAAGCCCGAAACGTGGATCGGCTCAGCGGACCTGATGCACCGCAACCTCGACAGGCGCGTTGAGGCACTGGTACGACTTCAGTCGGATGAGCATGTCGCCGAGATAGGAGCCCTCTTCGACATGGCGTTCGACCCGGCAACGTCGGCCTGGCATCTGGGCGAAAACGGAGACTGGACCCGTAGAATCCAATCATCGGACGGTTCTGAGTTGAACGACTACCAGGAATCGCTCATCCGGCTGAAGAGTGCCAAGCGAGGAGCGTGAGCATGTCGGAGAGCGGCGGCCCTCCAGATTTGCCATTCGCCGGGAGTGACGCAACGGCCGCGCACGCCGCGGAACCGTCGACCGTGCGCGAGGTTGAGAAGAAGCTGCGTATCCATGCCCTGTTCAGACTCCCGCAGCTTGCGGGCAGCGTAGAGGGTCTGTCAGCCGTAGAACCTCAGCCCACCCGCGATCTGCTCGCGGTCTACCACGACACTTCGGACCTACGCCTCTTCCGATGGGGGATAACGCTGCGCCGACGCGAGGGCGGCCACGACGCCGGATGGCACATGAAACTGCCCGTCGATGATGAGGGCCAAGGAGTCCGGGACGAGATTCGCTTGCCTTTGAGCGCGGGGGAGGTCGGACACGTTCCAGCGGCTCTCTCGGACATCGTGATAGCCCTGACGCGGGAAGCCCCTCTTGTCCCCGTCGCGATACTGCGCACGGAGCGGGCGCCGTATCTGCTGTCGGACGCCAGCGGTGAGCCCACGCTCGAACTCGTCGATGACACCGTCTCGGTCCTCGACGCGGACAGGGTCGTCGCGCGGTTCCGCGAGATCGAGGTCGAGGCCCTGACGCCGGAGGCCGCCACCGATCCGCTTCTGGGAAGGGTCGTCACCTACCTCACGCAGTTCGGCGCCGTTCCCAGCACGTCATCGAAAGCGGCGACCGCCTTGGGGCCTCATGCCTCAGCGCCGCCGGACGTGATGCCGCCTGACACCGTTACGCCGAGCGACGCGGCCGGCGCGGCTGTGCGGGCCCACCTGGCCCGGCACGTTCGCAGACTGTTGATCCAGGATGTGAGAGTCCGCCGCGACTCCCCAGACTCGGTTCACCAGATGCGTGTCGCCGCACGCAGGATCCGAAGCGGGCTGCGCGCATTCTCCCCACTTGTGCAAGAGGAATGGGCGCGGCATCTCCGCGACGAGCTGGGCTGGGTCGCCGGCGAGCTCGGCGCCGCCCGTGACACGGAGGTGATGCTCCAACGCCTCGAGGACCGCGCCGCGAGTTTGCCCCACGATGAAGCCGACCTTGCCACCTCCGCGATCGACAAGGCCCTGCGGGCCCGCCTTGTCGATGCCAGGGCGCACGCTCTGGCCGCCCTGCGCAGCGAGCGGCATCGCCAACTTCTCACCGAACTCGTCGAGGCGGTCCGATCGCCGCGTCTGACTCCTGAGTCCGACAAGCCATGCGTTGACGTTCTGCCCCCCCTGGTGGAGAAGGCCTGGATTCGGCTAGCGAAGGACGTCCGCAAGTTGCACATCGATAGCCCCGCCCATCCTTGGCATGAGACACGTATCGCGGCCAAGAAGGCCCGCTACGCGGCTGAGGCCGTCGAGCCGGTGTTCGGCAGACCGGCCAAGCGCCTCGCCACGGGACTGGCTGAAGTAACCGAGGTCCTCGGTGACCACCAGGACGCCTACGTCGCCCAGATGACGTTGAAGGAGCTCGCGTCCGACCCCGACGTCGACGGGCCAACCGGGTTCGCGATCGGACTATTGCATTCACTCGAAATCGAGCACGAGATGTCGCTTCGGGCTGAATTCCGGCACTTGTGGCCAACGATGCGCAGAATGCATGACGAGACCTCGCTAGCCTCTGGCTGATGAGTGATGAACCGATCCGAGCAGCTGGAGTCGTGCTGCTCCGGCAAACATCACGCGGTCCGCAAACGCTCATGGTGCACAGGCCTAGCCACAAGGACTGGTCGTTGCCCAAAGGCAAGCTCGACCCAGGCGAGAGCACTGTCGCCGCCGCCATACGCGAGTGCGATGAGGAGACAGGGATCATCCCAGTTCTGGGAGTGCCACTGAAACGCCAGACCTACCAGGCGATGGGTCGGAAGAAGACCGTCGACTACTGGACCGCGACGATCGGCCTGGACAATGGATTCGCACCTGACGGGGAGGTTGACGAAGTCCGCTGGGCGTCCCTGGACGATGCTCGTGCGCGGTTGAGCTACGCCAGGGACGCCGAGCTGGTCGCGCGGGCCTTCGCCTCGCCGCAAACCTGGCCCCTGATAATCCTTCGCCACGCGGCCTCCGTCAAGCGTGGTGACTTCGACGGCCCCGACATCAGACGGCCGCTCACCGACAAGGGAAAAGCCGAGGCCCGGGGTCTCATCCCATTGCTAGCGGCCTACGGGGTGACTCACGTCCACAGCTCCGACGCCCTGCGCTGCCTGGAGACGGTGAGGCCATACGCGGAAGTCGCTCGCGCGAAGGTCGAAGCCGAACCTCTGCTCAGTGAGGCTGGCTACAAGGACCGCCCAAAGTCGACCCGGAGCCGGACACAGGCTCTGGCTGGCGAGCGCCGCAGCCTCGCGATTTGCAGCCATCGGCCGGTCTTGCCGAGCATGCTGACGAGCATTGGAGCACTCGGCAAGTCCGCAGCGCTCAAGCGTTCCACGCGAACCACGATCCCGCCCGGAGGGATGATCGTGATACACCGCTCCTTCGTTAAGCATGGATGGTCGGTTGTCGCGGTGGAGCGACATGAGGGACCTCACCTGCCCGCCAAGGGAGGCCCGAGTAACTAGACGTTCACGGCGAGTTCACTCCGAATGAGGCAAGGAGTCACGTGCCGCCCCTAGCGTCCGAGTGTCGGCGCTGATGCTGGCTCCCGCGTGGAGCGGGGAAAACGATGGAGGGAAGAGGATGAGAACTAGACGTGCACTCACGGGAGTGCTAGCCGCAGCTGTAGCGGGGACGCTTGTGCTGGCGGCTTGCGGCAAGTCTGACGGTTCCGGCGGTTCAGACGCTTCTGGGACAGTGACGGCGGACGGCTCGTCCACTGTGGGCCCCCTGACTTCCGTGGCGGCCGAGCTCTTCAGGCAGCAAGCGCCAAACGTGAACGTCACGGTCGGTACGTCCGGAAGCGGCGGAGGTTTCGAGAAGTTCTGCCGAGACGAGACCGACATCTCTGATGCCTCCCGACCTATCAAGGACGTGGAGATCGAGGCGTGCAAGAAGAACAGTGTGCGCTACACCAAGCTCGTCGTGGCCAATGACGCGTTGACCGTCGTAGTGAACAAGTCGAACTCGTTCGCCAAGTGCCTGACAACGGGCCAGCTGAAGAAGATCTGGGAGCCCGGCTCCAAGATCAACAACTGGAACCAAGTGGACTCGAAGTTCCCGAACCTGCCGCTTGAGCTGTTCGGACCGGGAACCGATTCCGGCACGTTCGACTACTTCACCGATGAGATCAACGGTGAGGAGGGAGCCAGCCGAACCGATTACACCCCCAGCGAGGACGACAACGTACTCGTTCAAGGAGTAGCCGGCTCCGCGGGCGGACTTGGCTACTTCGGGTACACCTACTTCGAGGAGAACCCGGGCAAGCTGAACGCGGTGGAGATCAACGGCGGTAGCGGCTGCGTGGCCCCGTCACCTGAAACGTCCCGCGACGGCACGTACACGCCGCTGTCTCGCCCGCTGTTCATCTACCCGTCCATCAACCGGCTCAGTTCCAACCCATCGCTGCGGCAGTTCCTGGACTACTACGTGGACAATAACGCGCAGATCGCGAAGGACGCTCAGTACATCCCTTTGAGCGACAAGCAACGATCTGAGCTCAAGACGGCGTACGCCGATGCACTCAAGGAGGCTGGGGTCAGCTCATCCCCGGCGGTCGGCTAGGAGGCAGGGTAGTCGTCTATGGGAGTAACAGGACTGCGCCCAAGGAGCGCCCCAGCCCCGGACGGGAGTCTGGACCTGGGGCGCTCCTCACCCCGCTACGGCGAGGCCGTGATCAAGGGCTTGCTGACCGCGGCCGCCGCCGTCACGATTCTCACCACTGTCGGGATCATCTGGGCCCTGATCGTCCCGACAGTTCAATTCTTCCAGGCTGTGTCGATTCCCGATTTCCTCTTCGGCACCGAGTGGTCGCCTCTGTTCGCCGACCCCAAGTTCGGGGTTCTGCCGCTGGTCAGCGGCACCCTGGTGATCACGGCGATCGCGTGCGTGGTGGCGATTCCGCTAGGACTGCTGTCGGCGATCTACCTTTCGGAATTCGCCAAGCCGAAGGTTCGCCGGACCATCAAACCGATTCTGGAGGTGCTGGCCGGAATCCCCACAGTGATCTTCGGCTTCTTCGCGCTCGAGTTCGTGACGCAAGTGATCCTGAAGGCCATATGGCCCGACATCGGAGTCTTCAACGCGCTGTCCGCCGGTCTGGTCATGGGCGTGATGATCATCCCCACCGTCGCATCGTTGTCCGAAGACGCGATGTCGGCAGTTCCTCGCAGTCTGCGCGAAGCGGGATACGCCCTGGGCTCATCGAGGAGTCAGGTGGCCACAAGGGTCGTCGTTCCAGCCGCGCTGTCGGGAATCATCGCGGCCTTCGTACTGGCGGTTTCGCGCGCGATCGGCGAGACAATGATCGTCGCCATCGCGGCCGGCCTGCAGCCGCGACTGAGTTTGAACGTGCTTGAAGGCATGCAGACAATGACCTCATTCATCGCCGCCGCTGGGTCGGGCGACCAGCCGACCGACTCAATCGGCTACAAGACAATCTTCGCGGTGGGTTCATTGCTGTTCGTCATGACGTTCCTGATGAACCTGTTCAGCATCAGGCTGGTACGCAAGTACCGGGAGGTCTACGAATGAGGAACATCCGGCGCGCCCCAGTCAAGGACATGGCCTTCGCTGGGCTCCTCTTCGTGGCGCTGGCAATCGCCCTAGTCTCCCTGGCGGCGCTCCTTGGATTCATCAGCATCGAAGGCTGGCCGAGGCTGACGCCGACCCTCTGGGAGAACATGCCGTCGGTCCGTCTGCCCGAACTCGCTGGCGCGCAATCAGCCATCACAGGAACCCTTTGGGTCTTGAGCACTACCGCGGTGATCTGCCTTCCCGTCGGGATCATGGCGGCGATCTATCTGGAGGAGTACGCCAACCCGACGAGCCGCTTCTACCGGCTCGTTGAGATCAATATCCAGAATCTGGCGGCCGTGCCCTCCATCGTTTACGGGATCCTGGGACTGGGCGTGATAGCCCGAGCGCTCGCCCTTGGCCAGACCGTGATCACGGCGGCCCTGACACTGTCTTTGTTGGTCCTGCCGATCGTGATCATCTCCACCAGAGAAGCCTTGCGTGCTGTTCCGTCCTCCATCCGATTCGGGTCGATGGCACTCGGGGCCACCAAGTGGCAGACCACGTGGCGCTCAGTGCTGCCAGCGGCGATACCGGGCACGGCTACCGGAGCCATACTGGCCCTGTCGCGGGCGATCGGGGAAGCGGCTCCGCTGATAATGCTTGGGGCTGTCACGTTCATCACGTTCAACCCGTCCGGACTGTCCAGCACCTACACCGTTATCCCAATCCAGATCTACAACTGGGTATCCCAATCCAGGGCTGAGTATCAGGTGCTCGCAGCCGCGCTGTGCATTGTTCTGCTCGTGATTCTGTTGATAATGAACGGGATCGCCATCTTCCTTCGAAACCGCTACCAAAGGCGCTGGTGAATGACTGTGTTTGCTGCCAATCCCTCCGCACTGTTCACGCAGATCGCAGGACCCAAATCCGATCCATTGGCCGAACCACTGGTTGATCTCGAATCCGTCGGCGTGTACTACGGCGACTACTACGCGGTCCGCGATGTCAGTCTGGTCATGCGGAGGAATGAGATCACGGCACTGATCGGACCGTCCGGATGTGGCAAGTCCTCGCTTCTGCGTTGCCTGAACCGCATGAACGACTTGATCCCAGGAGCCCGGGTCGTCGGGACCGTCACGGTCCAGGGCACGGACATCTATGGACCCGAGATCGACCCAATCGAAGTGCGGCGTCACGTGGGCATGGTCTTCCAGAAGCCCAATCCGTTCCCGAAGTCGATCTACGACAACGTGGCCTACGGCCCCAGGGCACAGGGGAAGAAGCACGACCTGGACGACACCGTCGAGCGCGCTTTGACCAGCGCGGCCCTATGGGACGAGGTGAAGGACAAGTTGCGGTCCAACGCACTGTCCTTGTCAGGCGGACAGCAGCAGCGGTTGTGCATCGCTCGGTGCATCGCCGTGCAGCCACAAGTGATCCTCATGGACGAGCCCTGCGCGTCATTGGACCCGATCGCGACCGGCAAGATCGAGGACCTGATGCGTCAGCTAGCGGACGATTACACCATCGTGATAGTCACCCACAACATGCAGCAGGCCGCGCGCGTGTCAGATCGCACCGCCTTCTTCACTGCCGAACTCGATTCCGACGGCGTCCGCCATGGCCGCCTCGTCGAATACGGCGTAACTCATCAGATCTTCACAGCGCCGGTGGACCAACGGACCGAGGACTACGTTTCCGGCCGTTTCGGCTGATCGAATCAGAGGAGACTCCGTGGCGAGCAGTACTGACCCGCGCACTACGCACGTCGTCATGTTCCGGCTGGTGGACCCAGCCGACGTCGAGGAAGCTCTCGTCCGCCTGCGCGGCATGGCGGGACGTATCCGGAGTCTGCGCTCCATCCGAGCGGGCCGGAACTCCAACGCCTCCCCCGCTGCTTTCGATGTCGTCCTGGTCACCGAGCATGACGACCCGGCGGGACTCGCCGAGTACGCCGCGCATCCTGTTCACCAGGAGGTCCTCGCGTGGCTGAAGGCCCGTTGGACCGACCGCGCGGTAGTGGATACCGACCGGTTAGCTTGATCTGTGGCTGCCAGTGAATCTGCCCGAAACGGCGGAACAGCGCACATGGCTACGATGATGGATTCAACGAAGGAAGGTCGATGACCCAACGTCTTTCACACATTATTGTCGTCCTAGCCCTTGGCCTGGCTTTAGCGGGCTGCGTAAGCGCGACGGACACGCCTGACGCGCCGAGCGGATCGGCGTCAACTTCCGCGGACGGCGTGTCCGCGATCGTGGTGCAGGCTGGCGAGCAGACGCTGGCCACGGGGAGCGCGCGCTTCTCAGCGACCATGACAACGCCCGGATCGGCTGGCACACAGGTAACCATGGATGGCACGGTCAACTTCGCGAAGAACGAGGTCGAGGCCAACCTGAAGAGCAAGGGTCCAGGCGGGAATGGGCGGATGCGACTCATCTCCGCGGACGGCGTCCTGTATATCAAGACCAACCAGGCCCCGAAATGGATGAAGACCACCGCCGGACAGCTCGGCGAGATCGCGTCGCCAAGCGAGGGTCTGGCCAATCTCGATTCGATCACCGGCATGAAGAAGGTCGGAAGCGAGAAGGTGGCGGGCGTGCGGGCGACCAAGTACCAAGGCACCCTCGACCTTCTGACGGCGCTCGGGTCGGCCAGCATGAGCGACGAGAATCGCCAGGCTCTGGAACAGCAGATGCAGGGCGCGACGGCCAAAGTCACCGTCTGGATCGACGGCGACGGTCGTGTACTTCAGTTCAAGCACAAGGGCGATATCGTCACCGCTGAGGGCCTCGGCGTGCAGTACGAAAGCACGATGCGCTTCTACGACTTCGGCGTGGCTTCCAACATCAAACCGCCGCCCGCTTCTGACGTCGTGGATGCCGGGGAGCTGACGGACATGGTCACGAAATAGCTTCAACCCGGCGATCGGCGATCCCCCGCCGGGGCTCCGGGCACCGGGGGCGCGTGTCGTTGGGTGGGGTTGTCGGGGGGGTCGATTAGTATCGGACACATGTTCGATGGTGTTGGTTCTTCGCCTCTTGACCCGGCAGCCGGGTCGAGGGTTTTCGCCGCGCCTGTGGCCGACGCGTCGAGCC
>JAUYJT010000069.1 GCA_030700225.1 Candidatus Nanopelagicales bacterium
GCGCCAAACACCACAACGCGACGCAACCGGCAACCACGACGATGCCCCGCACCATCCATCATGATCACCATCCTGGACGACCTAGACCAGCTCACGCCACTTCACAACGATCAATCCAGAGCCTAAACGCGGCACCCCCCCGCTACCTGAAACCTGACTTGGCCCAAATCAGTGCGCTCTGTCTACCCTGTTGATGCTCTGGAGGGCTTCGGCCAGGTCGCCGACGACTACAGCGGCATCGCCCCGGTTCGGGCTGCCGCCACCAGCGTCGAGAACACTGTCAGAACCGCCCGCGACAGCATCTGTTCCTGAACATCCACCCGGGAAGCGTCCCGTCAGCGCAGCACGGAACGCGCCATGACAAGCCTCTGGATTTGGTTCGTCCCCTCATAGATCTGCGTGACCTTCACATCGCGCATGATCCGCTCGACGGGGTAGTCCCTGACGTAGCCCGCTCCGCCGAACACCTGAACCGCGTCTGTGGCAACTTCCATCGCGATGTCGGATGCGAAGCACTTGGCCGCCGCACCGGCGAAGCTCAAGTCGGGCGATAGTCGCTCCGACTTCGCGGCGGCTTCGTACACCAACGCCCGGGCGGCCGCGATCTTCATGGCCATGTCCGCGATCATGAACTGGATTCCCTGGAACTCGGCGATCGCCTTGCCGAACTGGTGGCGCTCCTTGGCGTAGGCGGCCGCCGCGTCCAGCGCTCCCTGAGCCAGGCCGAGCGCCTGCGCGCCAATAGTGATGCGCGTGATGTCGAGCGTCCGCATGGCTGTGGAGAAGCCGGTCCCGGGTTCACCAATGATTCTGTCCGAGGGGATTCGAACGTTCTCCAGGATTACCTCCCGCGTGGGAGACCCGTGCATACCCATCTTCCGTTCCGGCGCCCCCAGGGACAGGCCTGGATCGTCCGCGTGCACGACGAAAGCCGAGATCCCCCGGGCGCGAGCATCGGGGTCCGAGGTGGCCAGGATCGTGTAATACTCCGAGATCCCCGCGTTGGAAATCCACGACTTCTGTCCATTCAGGACCCAACTGTCGCCGTCCAGAACCGCTCTGGTCTTCATGCTTGCCGCGTCACTACCGGCCTCGCGTTCGCTCAGCGCGTAGGAGAACATCGCCTTGCCCTCCGCGACGGGCCTGAGGTACCTCTCCTTCAGATCCTCCGACCCGCTGATAAGAAGCGGCGTCGTACCGAGCTTGTTGACTGCCGGGATCAGCGAAGTCGATCCGCATACCCGTGCCAGTTCCTCGATGACGACACATGATGCCAACGCGTCGCCACCTTCGCCGCCATACTGCTCGGGAATGTGCACGGCTTGGAATCCGGCCGAGCACAGCAATGAGTAGATGTCCTGCGGAAACTCACCCGACTCATCGATCTCGGCGGCGCGGGGCGCTATCCGGTCAACAGCCAGCGCCCTGACCGCTTCCCGAAGCGCCTCGTGTTCTTCGCTGAGACTGAACAAGTCGTATTCCGGATTGGGCTCAAGTGGCATTGGGACTCCCATCGGCTCGGGCGCTTCCAGCGCCGTAGGCAACGATACTGACTCCGGACCGGACATAGCAGCTTGCGGCACTGGGCCTGGCACGCTGCGGCACCTCTGACGCTCCCCCGCCGCCTGAAGTAGCCTGGCCCGATGGGCAATGTAAGTGTCATCGGCACTGGCTACCTGGGCGCTACGCATGCGGCTGCGATGGCCGAGGCGGGCCACACGGTCATCGGGATCGACGTCGACGCGGCAAGGGTCGATGCGTTGAACCGTGGCGAGCCGCCGTTCTTCGAGCCAGGCCTTGCCGACCTCGTCAAGAAGCACGTGGCCACCGGCGCTCTGTCCTTCTCGCAGGACGTAACCGCGACGGCGGAATGCGACGCACACTTCCTGTGCGTAGGGACTCCACAGCAGGCCGGATCTGATGCCGCGGACCTGACGCACGTGCACGCGGCGGTGGCGGCTCTGGCCCCCGTCCTCACCAAGCCGACTCTGGTCATAGGGAAGAGCACCGTACCCGTGGGCACAGCGCAGGAGTTGGCGTCCACGCTGGCGCGGACAGCCCCGGCGGGCGACGCGGTCCACCTGGCCTGGAACCCCGAGTTCCTCCGGGAAGGCCACGCCATCGAGGACACGCTCAGCCCCGACCGCATCGTCGTGGGCGTGATGCACGCTTCTGACGAACGGAAGCTGCGAGATCTCTACGCAGCCCCAATCGCGGCCGGAACACCTTTCCTTTCCACCGACTTCGCAACAGCGGAACTCGTCAAGGTCGCGGCCAACGCATTCCTGGCAACGAAAGTGTCCTTCATCAACGCCATGGCCGAGGTGTGCGAAGTGACAGGCGCCGACGTTACTCACCTGGCCGAAGCTATCGGCCACGACGACCGCATCGGCCCGAAGTTCCTGCGAGCTGGGATCGGCTTCGGCGGCGGCTGCCTGCCCAAGGACATCCGGGCCTTCGGAGCTCGCGCCGGAGAACTCGGAGTTGGGCCATCCTTGGCGTTTCTCCGCGAGATCGATGAGATAAACACCCGCCGCCGACACCACACCGTTGAGATCGCTCGCGAGATGCTCAGCCGCTCGATCCTGGGAGCGCGAATAGCGGTGCTAGGGGTCGCCTTCAAGCCGGACAGCGACGACATCCGTGATTCGCCGGCGCTCAATATCGCCGCTGCGCTACACCTTCAGGGCGCACAAGTGCGCGTCTATGACCCCCGGGCCAACGCCAATGCCAGCCGCGCGTTCCCAACGCTGAACTACGCACCAGATGCCGAATCGGCTCTGGAGGGTGCCCACCTAGTGCTGCTGCTGACCGAATGGGCCGAGTTCCTCGATCTTGACCCGGTGCTGGTAGCCAAGATGGTGGAAAGCCCGGTGATCCTGGACGGCCGCAACGCGTTGGACGCGAAGCTCTGGCGGACCGCTGGCTGGGAGTACCGCGGACTGGGCCGACGCTGAGGTAGTGCGCCCGCACTAGGCGCAGCACCTGGGCAGGGATGACAGCTAGCTGTCGCCGGCGATCTGCTCGCGCAATGCCGCGCCCTTCGCCCGGGCGCCAGCGGCGAGCTGCTCACGATGCCGATCGAGCTGTTCGCGCAGCTTGTCATCGCCGACAGCGAGCATTCGCACAGCCAGTAGCCCGGCATTCGCCGAACTGCCAACACCAACCGTCGCGACGGGAACACCGCTTGGCATCTGCACGATGGACAGCAGCGAATCCATACCGTCCAAGTAGCGCAGCGCTATCGGCACGCCGATGACCGGCAACGATGTCACTGCCGCCAGAACGCCGGGAAGGTGCGCGGCCCCGCCAGCTCCCGCGATCAAGACCTTCAGACCGCGGGCGGCAGCGCCAGCGGAGTAGTCGATAGCCTGCTGCGCCATACGGTGGGCGGACACAACGTCGACTTCATGCGCGATGCCGAAGTCTGTCAGTACTTGGGCCGCGTCCGACATCACCGGCCAGTCTGAGTCGCTGCCCATCAGAACCCCAACGATGGGCTGATCGTCACTCATGAGTTCACTCCCTCGATGCCACAAGGTCTGCGCGAACCAGGCGGTACACAGGGAAGCCTACAGACCCCTCCCCGCGGAACGGTCCGATCTCCTGGCACTGGGCCAACCGAGTGGCGCACCCAGCATCTCCCCCACAGGGGGTGCCCCCAGACCCCAACGGGTCATACTGTGAAACGTAGTAACAGCGTCGGCAGTGACCCAGGCCACATCGCCGTCCAGGTTACTGCTGTGTCGACCGGGTAGTTTCAGGACGTGACAACCATGACTCTGGCCGCGGACCGGACAGGTTCACGAATCCGAGAGCTGTTGCGCCCGTTCGCCGACATGATCCGCGAAGTCGGCAGATTCGGTGTCGTGGGCCTTATCTGCCTGTTCGTTGACGTTGGTCTGTTCAATCTGCTCATGTTCGTCGGCGGGGGTGGACCGCTGGCTGACAAGCCGCTCACTGCCAAGGCCGTCTCGGTAATAGTGGCCACCACCTTGTCGTACACGCTGAACCGGAACTGGACGTTCTCACAGCGCGGGCGGACCGGTGTACTTCGCGAGTACGTCCTGTTCGTCGCGCTCAACGGCGTGGCGATGCTCATCGCCCTGTCGGTTCTCTGGTTCTCGCACTACGCACTCGGACTGACCTCCGTGCTGGCGGACAACATAAGTGCCAACGTCGTAGGCCTGGCCCTGGGGACCATTTTCCGGTTCTGGTCCTATCGCAGGTGGGTGTTCCCCGCTATCGACCCATTGGCGGCTTCAGCGCCTTTCGAGTCAGAGTCAGTACTCGAGACCGGTTCTGGGTCTGCCGCCACACCTGAGAGGGCGTAGGGGCGCACGATACCCAGACCTCGGACCGGTCGCGGAGTCAGTGCGCGTGTCGTTAGCTCGACGTCATACGCGCTCGAGTCATGCAAGGCCTCGTCGGTCGCGCCATCGATGACAGTCGTGCCTGGACGCGCGAGAGTCGTCATCCGGGAGGCGCGATTCACCGTGGGTCCGAAGACGTCTCCCATCCGCGTCAGCACCGGCCCCGTGGCCAGACCGATCCGCAGCTGCGGGAGGTGCTCGGCCCCCGCGTGCACGCGGTGTAGCGCCAAGGCGATCCTCGCGGCCGAGGTGGAGCCGCCAGCGACGAACATGACCTCGTCTCCGAGTGTCTTGACCAGCCGCGCGCCTTCGGCATGTACGACGTCGGAACTCTCCGCCTCGAAAGTTTGCACTACCTGCGCCAGAGTCGCGCCGTCAATCTGCCTAGACAACCGCGTGAACGAAACAAGGTCCGCGAAACCGACCGTCGACAGGGCCTCTTCGTGCGGACGCGGCAGTAGATCAGTCAGCGATCGCTCCAGCGTCGCGGCGAGCTGTCTGCGCCACACGTATGTCAGAAGCTCCTCCAAGTCTGGCAGCAGCCCCAAGACAGCCGACTCGAACTTGACCTGATCCGACTCGGCCAGTCGCTCAGGCCAGTCCGGGCCCACAAGACGCGTGCCGAGGGCGTCGACCTGCCAGTCAGCGAGCCTGGACGTGGTGCGTCCAAGTGATCGTGCCAGGTCGGCCACGCCGTCCAGATCGATCATGTTGCGTTCCACCAGTGAAGCCACGCGCAGCAGCGCGGTCAGGTCAGCGTCAGTGAACGCCCGCTCCTCGCCAACATCAGGGAAGCCCAGAGCGCGCCAAAGCTGACGCACTTCCTCGAGAGTGAGCCTCGCCGCCGCGGCCATCTCCTCAGGCGTGTATCTCTTCGCACCGCCAAGGACAGCGGTTTCCAGATCGGAGCTGGGCGAGTCGCCGTCCCCGATCACGCTTCGTCCGCCAAACTGCGGCGACGCCGCTCGTCATCCTCCTCGTGGAGCCGATTCACCTCGCGCTGAATGTGCTCGACGCTGGGAACGTCCTCGATGATCAACGCCTCGTCGCTGGCTGAGTCGATGGTCAAAGTCCCGTAGTTGAGGAGCCTGCCGAACACGCTGACGTCGAATGACACGTTATTGACCTTGCTCAGCGGCATGTCCCGGCCATGCCTAGCAATGAGTCCGGAGCGCACGATGATCCGGCGACTAGTGAACACGTACTGCGTCGTGACCCAGTACAGAAACGGCCGGATCACAAAGACAACCAAGACGAACAGCGCCACCAGCGCTACTGCCCACGACCCCATAGACCGGATGAGGTCACTGTTCGCGAACCAGGACGAGAACTTCGCTCCGAGGAACACAGCACTGAAGATGACGGCGAACAACAGCAGACCCGGCACGACGAGCGCCCTCCAGTGGGGACGCATCTCGAATTCAACTTCCTCCCCGTCGGAAAGGAGCTTCTCCGGGTATGCCATGCGCGTAACGTTACTAAAGCTTCCCACCGACTGGCCCGGTTGAGACCGCCCGAGCGAGTCTCATAGCGACGTCCGGACGTATTCGACGTCGCCCGCGTCAATGACGTGCTCACCATCCGCCGCGCCCACAACAAGCCGACCACCGCTGTCGATCGCCAGCGCCTGCCCGGCCAACTCGGCTCCGCCAGGAAGACGCACGACGATTGACCGACCCAGCGTGTCGCACATGGTCCGGTATTCCGCGATGATCCTTCCCCGGTCCCATTCCTCCACCCGACGGGCCAGCTGCGAAAGGCACGCCACAAGAACCTGTTCGCGGGAAGGAGGCGGAGTGTGCAGCGACAGCGACGTCGCGGTAGGCACGGGCAACTCCTCCGCCGTGAGACTGATGTTTAGTCCGCAGCCGGCCACGACTTGGTCCCCGATCCGCTCGGCCAGCAGCCCGGCAACCTTGCCGTTGGCGATTTGCACGTCGTTGGGCCACTTCAGAACTACGTCTATCCCCGTCAGTTGGCGAAGGCCCTCGACTACGCCTATGCCCATGACTAGAGGCACTAGCGCGATCGCATCTTCTGGCGGGGAGAGCGCGACGGAGAACGACAATGTGCCTCTCGGTGACGACCAGGATCGCCCTAGCCTGCCGCGCCCGGCTGTCTGCTGCGCGGCCGCGATCACGGTGCCTGCGGGCGCGGAACCGGCCCGTACCCGCTCGGCCAGGTCCGCGTTCGTCGACCCCGTCACCCCCACAACGATCACGTCCCGCCAGGGCACGTGCCACTCACCAAGGAGTTGAGCGATCAGGTCAGCGTCGAGGGGATCGACGTCCGGAACGGCGGAAGGCGAGTTCGTGGTCACGTGGATACTGTAGAGAGATCCACTGGAGGTGTCATGAGCGAAACGGCTCAGGAAGAGAACCCAGAGTCGGCGGGCCCGGACCTGACCACGACGGTCGGCAAGGCGCGGGACCTGGAGAGTCGTCGCGAAGAGGCGCAGACCAGGCGCAAGGCCGCGGTCGACAAGCAGCATGCCAAGGGCAAGAAGACCGCCATGGAACGGGTCCTCGCGCTGCTGGACGCCGATTCGTTCCAGCAGACCGACGGACTGGCCCGGCACCGTTCGCACGCCTTCGGATTGGAGAAGAACCGGCCCTACGGGGACGGCGTCGTTACAGGCTACGGAACGATCGACGGCCGCCCAGTCTGCGTGTTCTCTCAGGACTTCACCGTGTTCGGCGGCTCCCTTGGTGAGGTCTTCGGGGAGAAGATCGTCAAGATCATGGACCTCGCGCTGAAGACCGGATGCCCGGTAATCGGGATCAACGACTCCGGTGGCGCCAGGATCCAGGAAGGTGTGGTCTCCCTCGGCCTGTACGGCGAGATCTTCAAGCGCAACGTCCGCGCGAGCGGCGTCGTGCCCCAGATCTCGCTGATCATGGGACCCTGCGCGGGAGGCGCCGTGTACTCCCCCGCCATCACCGATTTCACGATCATGGTCGACAAGACATCGCACATGTTCATAACCGGACCCGACGTGATCAAGACCGTCACGGGCGAGGACGTCGAGTTCGAAGAGCTTGGCGGGGCGCGTACGCATAACTCCCGATCCGGGGTCGCTCACTACTTGGCAGCGGACGAAGACGACGCACTGGATTACGTGCGGACTCTGCTTGCCCACTTGCCCAGCAACAACTTGGAAGACCCGCCGACGTTCGAGGCCGCGGGAGACTTGGGAGTCACCGAACAGGACCGGGAACTGGACACACTGCTTCCGGATTCGGTGAACCAGCCGTACGACATGCACACGATCATCGAACACGTGCTGGATGACGGGGACTTCCTGGAGGTCCAGGAGTTGTTCGCCCCGAACATGATCGTCGGTTTCGGTCGTGTCGATGGCCGACCTGTCGGAGTCGTGGCGAACCAGCCGATGCAATTCGCCGGAACGCTGGACATAGACGCGTCTGAGAAGGCCGCTCGGTTCGTCAGAACCTGCGACGCCTTCAACGTGCCAGTGCTCACGTTCGTGGATGTCCCCGGGTTCTTGCCGGGGACCGATCAGGAGTGGAACGGCATCATCCGGCGCGGCGCCAAACTGATCTACGCGTACTGTGAGGCGTCCGTTCCGCTGGTCACCATCATCACACGGAAGGCCTATGGGGGGGCCTATGACGTCATGGGTTCCAAGCACCAGGGCGGCGACATAAACCTGGCCTGGCCAACCGCTGAGATCGCCGTCATGGGGGCGAAGGGAGCGGTCAATATCCTTCACCGCAAGGATCTGGCGGCGGCGACCGATCCTGACACGAAGCGGGAAGAGCTGATCGACGACTACTCGCGCACTCTGTGCAATCCGTATCAGGCAGCCGAACGCGGATACATCGACCGCGTGATCTTCCCCCACGAGACGCGCGCCCAAGTGACTCTGGCGTTGCGCGCGCTGCGAAACAAGCGGCGCGAATCACTGCCCAAGAAGCACGGGAACATCCCGCTATGAGTGACGATCCGGCGCCAGATGTGCCTGTGCTCAGGGTCATTTCGGGGCATCCGTCTGCCAGCGAAGTGGCAGCCCTGGTGGCTGTGGCGTCGGCGTTGTCAATCTCCGGATCTCCGCGTGAACCGGAACGCTCCCAGTGGGCTCTGTCCGCACGCCAGGGGCGGCGGTCACCGCGTACCGGACCCTCGGCTTGGAGGATGTCGCTGCGGTCCGGCTGACCGGGCGCCTAGAAGCAGCCCAAGGCACTGTAACTCTCCGCGATCATCACCTACGGCCAGTGTGGCCAACGTCGCACTGTGCAATACCTGGAATTGGGGAGGATGATAGGGAGAAGAGGCTGGAGGCCCCATGAGGCGACCGCGAGAGGCAGCGCTTGCGCTGGCTACTTCCGCGCTCACCGCCGCCGCGGTGCTCGTCTCCCCTGGCCTGGCGGCCGCGGACAATCAGGACACGCGCGGCGAGGTGACCCAGCCGGAAATCAATGCGGCATCGCCGCTGAAAGAGGTTCCTGGTGCGGGTCCGAAGAAGACCGAGCGCCAAGTTGTCGTCGTCGAAGATGCTGACGGCGAGCCCAAGGTCACGACTCTTCGCGCAGACAGCGCGGCGCAGGCGCAAGCGATCGCGGCCGAGATGGATGCGCGGCCGGGCGTTTCCGCGTCGGTGAACCGGGTGTTCCGACTGCCGGAGACGTGGTCCCGTTCGAAGAGCGCCTCACCGACGTCAAGCTCGGGATCGCCGGGCGCGCGCAGGATCGCACTGCCTGGTTTGCGCGCCAAGGGGACCAAGCCATACGCGGCGAGGCAATGGAACCTGGCAGCGGTGCGCGCCAGAGTAGCCTGGCGCAAGACCCGTGGTAAGGGGCCCAGAGTCGCGGTCATCGACACCGGCGTCGACGCGAGTCACCCGGACCTGCGAGGCAGGCTGCTCCCGCAGATCAACATCGTCAGGGGCCGGAAGGTCAAAGGTCACTGGGCGGGCGACTTCATGGGACACGGAACCCACGTGGCCGGGATCATCGGCGCGGATCTTAACGGCATAGGGATCACTGGCGTGGCTCACAAAGCCAAGATCCTGCCAGTGCGCGTCTTCACGAAGAAGGGCTACGCCACCAGCGCGTCTGTCGCCAAGGGCATCATCCTGTCGGTTAGGAGAGGAGTGGAAGTCATCAACCTCTCACTGGGGTCCGACTACGCCAGTTCCGCCGTACGCAGCGCGGTCGCCTACGCGACTCGCCACGGCGTAACAGTCGTGGCCGCCGCCGGGAACGAGGCCCAGACCGGAAACTCGGCGTCCTACCCCGCAGCCTTCCCGGACGTCCTGGCCGTGTCGGCATTCGGCCCATCGGGGCGTTGGAGCTACTGGTCCAACCACGGGGACTACATCGACTTCACGGCGCCAGGCGAGCGGATCTACAGCACAGTCCCAGGCGGCAGGTACGCCGCAATGGAAGGCACGTCCATGGCAGCGCCCCACGTCTCGGCCGCCGCCACGCTGGTCCGCTCGGCGAACCGAGGCTTGAGTCGCCGCGACGTCGAGGAGATCCTGACTGCCACAGCGAAGGATGACACGTCCAAGGACGGATGGGACGAGTTCTTCGGCCATGGCCTGGTGCGCGCTGGCAAAGCCGTGGCGGCGGCCCGAGCTAGCCGCTGAGTTTCCCGCCCAATCGACCGATCACTGCGGGCGCCACTAGCCATTGCCACGCCGTACGTCATCCCGTACGGTTGAGGTATGGCAAGCACGATCAACGCGACCGAAGCCAGGGCAAAGCTGTACGTCCTGCTGTCGCAAGTCAACTCCGAGCACTCCCCAGTGACGATCACGGGCAGGAACGGCAACGCGGTCCTGGTGTCTGAAGACGACTGGAACGCCGTCATGGAAACGGTCGCGCTGCATGCCATCCCCGGGCTTGTGGAAGACATCCAGACAGGTCGGCAAGAGCCGCTGGACACGACTCCCCTGAAGTGGTGACCTACAAGCTGGCGTTCACGGCTCGAGCTCGAAGAGACGCGAAGAAGCTCGCCCGCAGCGGCCTGCGCGACAAAGCCGCGAGACTGCTCGATGTCGTGCGGGAGAACCCGTATCAGAACCCACCGCAGTACGAGAAGCTCGTCGGGAACCTCCAAGGCTGCTACTCAAGACGGATCAACATTCAACATCGCATCGTCTACGACGTTCTCGAAGACAAGAACATCGTTCGTGTGCTCGCGATGTGGACCCACTACGAGTAGACGCGGTGCCGTCTGTCGCCCTAGCCTCCGCGCGCTGCCACAGGCTCGCAGTCGGCCAGGGCTTTCGCGTAGAAGGCGACCGGCTCGTCGATGTGGGGCCACAGGTAGTCAGTCCCATGGTCACCGGGCCACACGCGGGTCTTGATCGAAGTGCCTTTCGAGCGGAGCGCCGCGATGAACGCCTCATCACCGGCGATGAAGTAGTCCCGATCACCACGGTCAAGCCAGAGCTTCGTTGACCCGAATGGCTTGGGCTTGCTGATGGCGGTGCCTACGAGGTCATTGCGGGCGAAGTCCTCGGCGTCGTCGAAAGCCCCTGGGGCGGTCTCGCCCCCGGTACGCCAGATAGCGGGCTCATGGCCGCCAGCCGCGCAGAACCGCCCCGGATGTCGCATGGCGAGATTGAGAGCGCCGAATCCGCCCATCGAATGACCACCGACCACGATCCGCTGCGGGTCGACACCGAACCTCTCGACCGCGTCCGGGATCACCTCGTTCATGACGTAGGAGTCCCATTGCCCATCGTCGCGGTCGTGGTAGTAGGAGTGGTCTCCCCCGTCCACGGAGACAACCACCGGGGCGCGCTTCCCCTGCCGATCGAGCGCCGCGAGCATCGCGTCGTCGGCCCAGCTCATCGACTGTCCGCCTCGCCCGTGGAAGAGCAGCAGGAGCGGTGGGCGGGCTGAACGAGTGGCGGGGAGGATCGCTATCTCCTCGCGGACACCGCCGGTCAACTCGGACTCGATCTCGTACGTGCGAACTTCGGCGTTGCTGGCGCTGAAGTCCTGCCCAATCGCCCTGTGCAGGATCGACAACGGTCCACCGGACCTGAGCACATAGAAGGCCGCAAGCACGACGGTGATCGCTACCCCCGCCAGAACCAGGCGCCTGCGCGTGTAGGGGGCGTTTGCCCGCATGCCACCGCCATCGCCGCCCACCCGGCGAACTCTACGGCTCGGCTGGTAGCGCGATCCAATGCGACATTGAGTTCAGCAGTGATTGGGCGTTGCTGTGGCGTACCCGATCAAGGGCACCCATCTGTCGAAGACCAGCCACGATTTCCCAGGCCGAGGCATGTCCGCGCCGTGACTGTACCGGCGAATCGGTACGCCCGCCAGCCGATGACGGCCAAGACCAGGACCGCGAGCACTGTCAGAACGAGGATCCAACGTTTCTTCCGCATGTACATCCAGCGCTGACCTGGCCTTCAGGCCCTGGGGTCTTCACGGTCAGGAAGCCCAGACTACTGGGCCGTGAAACCGCCATCGAGGATCATCGTCGTTCCAACGACAAACCGGGCTTCCACTGAGCACAAGTACCGCACCGCAGCGCAGAGCTCATCAACCTTGAGCATGCGGCCGGCCGGCAGCGCGCTCATGATGTCCTGCTGGGGAACGCCTGAAGTTGCCAAGAAGCGCTGGAACATCCCATCGGGGACGTCTGCCGCAATAAAGGCCAGTGCGTTGATGCTGATGCCCTCAGCGGCAACCTCGATCGCCGCGGACTTCGATAGCGCATCGACTCCGCCCTTGGATGCGGCGTAGAGGCCATTCTGCGGAGCCGACGTAAGATCCGCTGGTCACGATTTCCGTGTCCGCATTGATGTCGTTGACGACGACGACGTCGCCGCGTTCGGCAAGATCCTGCGCAATCACGCGTCCACATCCGTGGCCGGCACCAGTGACCAGAACGACTCTCGATTCAGCCATTGTTAGTCAGGGGCGCGGTGCCCGCACTGCGGGTCCGGTTCCCCTTCCCCTTTCAATCCGTGCGTGCGGTCTTGATGTGTACGGTAGCGGAACGGGATCTCACGCTTCCGCTATCGCGGGACCTAACGTGAGACTCTCGCCTCATCCGGCCCCACAAGTCGGCTGTGGGTCTGCGGGAGCACATGTCAATGGGCCAAGGGCTGCGGCTGGTGCTGTCGAACAGCACCCAGCCAGGCCCATAGCTCCCCACGGCAAGCGCCGACACGAACTGTGCCCGACCCGGTGGCCTGTGCCCCTGATGAGACATCACGGCCGCATCGGCAGGCGAGCGCTGCCGCGCAGGCTCTAGGCTCGCACTAGGTTCACCGCCGACCCGGAAGGCCGTTGATGCGCAAGATCTTGATCGCCAATCGTGGGGAAATCGCGGTGCGCGTGGCGCGCGCGTGCCGGGATTCGAGCATCGCATCGGTCGCCATCTACGCCGACCCTGACCGCGACGTGCAGATCCTGGCCACCAGTGCGCAACAACAGCCGCGCCAAGACATACTGCCGACATGAACAACAAGCGGACAGGAGTCGCGGCCCTTGCCGCATGCGTCGCCTTGGTATTGGGAGCGTGCTCCAGCCAAACCGACACAGAGCCGGCCCGCGACACCGCACCGACGCCGACCGCGTCCCCAACCCTTCGGGACTGCGCGAATGTCCCGAAGAAGCCCAAGTCCGACCTATCGAACTGCGACCTGCGCGGGGCCAACCTGCGCGGGGCCAACCTGCTGGAGGCGGACCTGATGGGAACGCACCTGCTGGAGGCGGACCTGACCGAGGCGAACCTCACACAGGCGAACCTGCACCAGACGGACCTGAACAAGGCGAACCTGACCCACGCGACCCTGCGACGGACGAACCTTACAACCGTGAGAGTGAACAGCAGGACGAACCTGAGCGGCGCGAACCTAAGTCAGGCGAACCTGTCTGGTCTGGACTTGACGAAGGCGAACCTGTACTGGGCGTACCTGCCCGGGGCGCACCTTTCTAATGCGAACCTGACCCAGGCGAACCTTTCCCATGCGAACCTGACCGATGCGTTCCTGGACGGCGCGAACCTCGCTGGCGCGGACCTGACTGTGGCGGACGCGATGAAGGCGAACCTGAGAAAGGCGGACCTGCGCCGGGCGAACTTGGAACTGGTGGACTTTTCCGGGGCGAATCTGCGGGAGGTGAACGCGACCGGCGCGAACCTGCGCGACGCGGACCTGAGCGACGCGGACCTGACCCGGGCGGACCTGACCGGGGCGGACCTGACCGGGGCGGACCTGACCGGGGCGGACCTGCGTGGCGCGACTTGGTTCGATGGCCGGAAGTGCGGGAAGGAATCATTCGGGGAGTGTAAGTAGGTCCTCGGCTTGCGAGCAGG